>JBIJDO010000391.1:0-3114 GCA_044344105.1 Tabrizicola sp. | reverse complement strand
CCCATGCCAGCGGTAGCCGCCGACGAAGATCGCGACCTTTCCGGCCTGATGCGCCGCCGTCGCGATCATGTGCGCGGCGATGCGCCCGACTTTCAGGTTGTTCAGGCCCAGGTAGTTCTGCCGCACACCCTGGGCAAAATCGTTCAACAGGGCAAAGCACGGAATCCCCTTCTTGTTCAGTCGAACCACCGCCTCGGTCACATCGGGATGGGTGACCGCGGTGGCCGCGATGGCGTCGACCCGGCCCACCATCCCTTCCATCAGGCTGGTAAAGTCCTTGGGCGACTGCGACGAAGCATAAGCGATCTGCAGGGTTGCGCGCACCCCCATAGCCTGCATCACAGCCCGCTCCGCCTCGGCGCGGAACTGCTGGTAGAAGGACTGGCGCTCCTTGTGCAGGACAAGACCCAGACGCAGGCGCGGCAGATCGGCCTGCACCCGCTGCCCGATCAGCGATGCCGCGTGATAGCCGATCAGGCGGGCGGCGTCATAGACCTTGCGGGCGGTTTCCTCGCGCACCCGTTCACGACCGTTCAGCACCCGGTCCACCGTGGCGCTCGACACGCCCGCCTCGCGGGCGACATCATGGATCGTCGGTCGGTTTGCCACTGGCGTCCTGACGAAATTGCATCACTGTCGTTGCCGATACTGATGGACCCTGACGAAACCTGCAAGCTTTGGGCTTGGCGAAAGCGCGCGCCAGGCTTTATCCACGTCTGACGAGCGCCAGAGGCACGGCCTTGCGTCAGAAGGCGTCAGAGAGCGGAGAGCACGGCATGGGAAAGCGCGACTACAGCCCCTTCGGCCCGGATGCGAAGCGCGCCGTGGACGAGGGGCTGACCGCAGCCGAATGGTACCACACCGAGGTGCCGCGCAAGGTCATGAAGGACCTGATGGCCCGCAGCGACGGCCCGGCGATCCGCGACACGCTGATCTACTACGGTGCGATGATCGTTTTCGTCGGCCTCGGCATCGCGCTCTGGCCCAGCTGGTGGTCCGCACCCTTCTGGCTCGCATATGGCGTCCTCTACGGCTCGGCCTCCGACTCGCGCTGGCACGAATGCGGCCATGGCACCGCCTTCCGCACGCCCTGGATGAACACCGTCGTCTATCACATCGCCAGCTTCATGATCATGCGCAACGCCGCCACCTGGCGCTGGAGCCATGCGCGCCACCATTCCGAAACCTATTTCGTCGGCCGCGACCCCGAGGTCGCCGTGATGCGCCCGCCCGAACTCCTCAAGGTGATCCTGAACTTCTTCGGCGTGATCGACGTCATCCGGTTCTTCCCGACGATCCTGCGCAATGCGATCTCGGGTCCGACGCCGGAAGAGAAAACCTTCGTGCCGGAAAGCGAATGGCCCAGGGTCCAGCGCGTCGCCATCGTCCATGTCGCGATCTATGCCGTCACCCTGGTCTCGGCCATCGCCTGGGGCTCGATCCTGCCCCTGATGCTGGTCGGCCTGCCCCGGATGTACGGCGCCTGGCACCACATCATGACCGGCCTTCTGCAGCACGGCGGCCTGGCCGACAATGTCGTCGACCACCGGCTGAACAGCCGTACGGTCCTCATGAACCCGATCAGCCGTTTCATCTACTGGAACATGAACTACCACGTCGAACACCACATGTTCCCGATGGTCCCCTATCATGCCCTCCCGCGCCTGCACGAGGTGATCAAGGACGACCTCCCGCCCCCGAACCGCTCGATCGCCGAAGCGTTCGGCGAGATGTGGCCTGCCCTCAAGCGGCAGGTGATGAACGAAGACCATTTCGTCCGGCGCGACCTGCCGCCCACCGCAAAACCCTACCGTGAAGACTTCCACCAGTTTGTGCCGGGGATGATGCCGCCCCGTGCCGCCGAATGAGGTACCCATGCCCTGGATCCCGGCCTGCGCCACCGACGACATCGACGAGGAAGACCTGATCCGCTGGGATCACGCAGGTCAGACCTTCGCGATCTACCATTCACCCGAGGGCACCTTCCACGCGACCGCCGGGCAGTGCACGCACGAAAACGTGCATCTCTGCGACGGCCTCGTCATGGGTCACCTGATCGAATGCCCCAAGCACAACGGCCAGTTCGACTATCGGACCGGCAAGGCAATGCGCGCCCCGGTCTGCGTCGATCTTCGGACCTTCCCGGTCAAAGTCGAAGATGGCCGCGTCTTCGTCGAGGTCGGCTGATGGCACCTCCAACCGTCCGGGACCTGATGGACCAACGGGGCAAGCACCAGTTTGCCATGCTGCGGGTCGAGACGCTGGAGGAGGCAGAGGCCGCAGCCAGGGCCGGGGTGGAGCTTCTGTCGGTCCCGCCGTCCATGGTCATGGACCGCCGCTTCCGCGAAGTGGCACCCGACGCCTTCATCTTTCCCGGCGACAACTTCTATGAAATCGGCGGCACCGAGGATTTCCTGAAATGGGCCTTCCCGCTTTTCAAGCACGGGGCCGACGCGTTCTATTGCTCGGGCAGCCTTGGCACCGTGCGGGCGATGGCCGACCACGCGCTGCCGGTCTGCGGCCATGTCGGCCTGATCCCGTCCAAGCGGACCTGGACCGGCGGCTTCAAGGCGGTCGGCAAGACGCTCGAGACGGCAAAGCTGGTCTGGAACCAGGTGAAGGCGCTTGAGGACGCAGGCGCCTTCGCGGTCGAGATCGAGGTCGTCCCGCATGCGATCACAAAGGCGATTGCCGAACGGACGGGCCTGTTCCTGATCTCGATGGGCGCGGGCAGCGCCGGACATGCGCAGTATCTCTTTTCCGACGATGTCCTTGGGCAGAACCGCGGGAAAGTGCCGCGCCACGCCAAGGTCTATGCCGACTTTGCTGCCGAGTATGCCCGGCTGCAGGCCCTGCGGGTGACGGCCATGGGCCGGTTCGTGGCCGAGGTTCATGAAGGCGACTATCCTGCAGCCGCGCACTTGGTGGAGGCTGACAGCGAAGTCGTCTCGGCCTTCCGCGATTGGCTGGACCAGACCGCCTGACAGGCCAGCGCAGATTTTGGCGGCATTTGGTTGGCTAGTGCAAGTCGCTCCCTGTCCGATTCAGGATTCCCAAGATGAGTGGTTTGTGATTCCCTGATCCTGCCAGATTTAGGGGGTCTTGATGGGCAAA
>JBIJDO010000055.1:0-11158 GCA_044344105.1 Tabrizicola sp. | reverse complement strand
TGATCGACACATATTCCGCCCGGCCCACGTCATGCAGCCAGGAATGTTCCGGCCCGATGCCGGGATAGTCGAGGCCCGCGCTGATCGAGAAGCCCTCCAGGATCTGCCCGTCTGCGTCCTGCAGAAGATAGGTCCGGTTGCCGTGCAGCACGCCGGGCCGTCCGCCGGTCAGACTGGCGCAATGCTCCATCCGGTCATCGACGCCCTTGCCGCCGGCCTCGACCCCCACGATGCGCACGGACGGGTCATCGAGGAAGGGGTAGAACAGCCCCATCGCGTTCGACCCGCCGCCGATGGCCGCGACCACCACGTCGGGAAGCCGCCCCTCGCCTTCCTGTTCGGCCAGCTGCCAGCGCACCTCCTTGCCGATGATCGACTGGAAATCCCGCACCATCGCCGGATAGGGATGCGGGCCTGCCACCGTGCCGATGCAATAGAACGTGTCGCGCACGTTGGTCACCCAGTCGCGCAGCGCGTCGTTCATCGCGTCCTTCAGCGTGCCCCGGCCACTGGTCACCGGAATGACCTCGGCCCCCAGAAGCTTCATCCGGAACACGTTCGGAGCCTGCCGTTCCACGTCATGCGCGCCCATGTAGACCACGCATTTCAGCCCGAACTTCGCGCAGACCGTGGCCGTCGCCACGCCATGCTGACCGGCCCCGGTTTCCGCGATGATCCGGGTCTTGCCCATCCGCCGCGCCAGGATGATCTGGCCCAAGACGTTGTTGATCTTGTGCGCACCGGTATGGTTCAGCTCGTCGCGTTTCATGTAGACCTTGGCGCCGCCCAGATGCTCCGTGAGGCGGGGCGCGAAATACAGCGGCGAGGGGCGGCCGACGTAATGCTTCCAGAGATCGTCCATCTCGGCCCAGAAACTCGGGTCGGTCTTGGCGAAGTCATAGCGCTCTTCCAGCTCCAGGATCAGCGGCATCAGGGTTTCACTGACGAACCGCCCGCCGAAAAGGCCAAAGCGGCCCTGTTCGTCCGGCCCGGTCATGAAGCTGTTCAAACCGTCTTCGGCCATGGCATCCCCCAATGTCTGCCAGAGGGGTTTAGCGCTCCTGATACGGTTCGGAAAGGGGCACCGGAAATCAAACGATTTCCGGACCGATTTCCGAATGGAAATCGGGTCAGCGCAGGATCGGCAGGCCCGCCTTCACGCCCTGCGCCGCCTCAACGAAGGCTGCGATCCTGCCCGCGTCCTTCACGCCCGGTGCGCTTTCCACGCCGCTCGCGACATCGACCTGCCGCGCGCCCGTCCGCCGGATCGCCTCGGCCACGTTGTCCGGCGTCAGCCCCCCGGCCAGCATCCAGGGCTTCAGCCATCTGCGCCCGACCAGAAGCCGCCAGTCGAAGGCCAGCCCGTTGCCGCCGGGCAGAACAGCACCCTTCGGAGCCTTGGCATCGATCAGGATCTGGTCGGACACCAGCTGGTAGTCCATCAGCGACGCCAGGTCCGTCGCATCAGCCACGCCGATCACCTTCATCACCGGCAGACCATAGCGCGCCTTGACCTCGGCCACGCGGGCGGGCGTCTCGTGCCCGTGCAGCTGCAGCATGTCCAGGGGCACCTCGGCCACGATCCCGTCCAGCGCGGCATCCTCCGCGTCCACCACCAGCGCCACCTTGCACAGCCCCTCGGGCGCTGCCAGCGCCAGAGCCCGCGCGGCATCAGGCGTCACAAAGCGCGGCGATTTCGGAAAGAAGTTGAACCCTGCGTAGGCAGCACCCGCCGCCACCACCGCAGCCACGTCGGCCAACGTCTTCAGCCCGCAGATCTTGACCCTGACCTCCCGCATCAGCGCTTGTCCAGAAGCGCCAGCACGTCGTCCTTCGGCCCGACCGAGGTCGCATCCCGCAAGACCGCCAGCTCGCGCTCCAGCCGCGCCACCTCGCGCGATTTCTGGCTGGCGGTCGCGCGGTGGCCGTATTCGCGGAACCATTCCCAGACAAAACCGATCAGCACCCCCGCGATGATCCCGCCGAATATGATCACGAACAGGGGCAGTTCCGCCGCCCAGGTCAGCCCGGTCAGCGCCGCCAGATCCCCGGGCAGAAGCTGCACCGTGACCGGCCCGCGGTTGGCCAGCGCCACGGTCAGAAGCCCAAGGCCGACAAGCCCCAGGAACAAGAGACGAAGATATCGGATCATCCCGGACACGAACCCCTGCTGGTTTCGTCCGAGTATCGGCGCGTCAGCGCCGCAGTGCAAGCGGACGGGTCACTTGCCGTTCAGCCGGTCCCGCAAAAGCTTGCCGGTCTTGAAGAACGGCACCTTCTTGTCCTCCACCTTGACCGCCGCCCCGGTCCGGGGATTGCGGCCGACGCGCGCCTCGCGGGCCTTGACCGAGAACGCCCCGAAGCCGCGCAATTCGACCCGGTCGCCCTTGGCCAGCGCCTCGATGATTTCCTCAAAGACCGTGTTCACGATCCGCTCGACATGCCGCTGGGTCAGGTGCGGGTTCTCATCCGCGATCTTCTGGATCAGTTCCGAACGGATCATCCCAAAGTCCCCCCTGTGGTTCGGTCCCTGGCAGGCGACCGCCACGCTCTTGTTCTGGCGCGACTATAGCGGCAGGATTTGTCTTCGGGCAAACAAAAACGGGGACTTGGGGGCAAGGAAAAGGCCCCGCTTGTGACGGGGCCCTTCCGTTCAATCGCTGGTAAGCTGACGCCGACCTAGCTGCGGTCCTTGAGCGCCGCGCCCAGAATGTCGCCCAGGCTCGCGCCCGAATCGGACGAGCCATACTGTTCGACGGCTTCCTTCTCTTCGGCGATCTCGCGCGCCTTGATCGACAGGCCCAGCTTGCGGGTCTTCGGGTCGATGTTGGTCACGCGGACGTCGACGTGGTCGCCCACCTGGAACCGCTCGGGGCGCTGGTCGGCACGGTCGCGCGACAGGTCCGAACGGCGGATGAAGGACTTCTGGCTATTGTACTCGACCTCGATCCCGCCGTCCTCGATCGCGGTGATCGTGACGGTGATGATCGCGCCCCGCTTCACGCCGTCGACGGCATCGGTGAAGGTGTCGTCGCCCAGAGCCTTGACCGACAGCGAGATGCGTTCCTTCTCGACATCCACTTCGGTGACGGCGGCCTGAACCGTGTCGCCCTTGCGGTAGTTCTGGATCGCGTCTTCGCCACGCTGGTCCCAGGACAGGTCCGAGAGGTGAACCATCCCGTCGATATCATTGTCGAGGCCGACGAACAGACCGAATTCGGTGATGTTCTTGACCTCGCCCTCGATCGCCGAACCGACCGGGTGGGTTTCCGCAAAGACTTCCCACGGGTTGCGCTGCGTCTGCTTCAGGCCCAGCGACACGCGACGCTTGGCGCTGTCGATCTCCAGCACCATGACGTCGACTTCCTGAGAAGTCGAAACGATCTTGCCGGGATGCACGTTCTTCTTGGTCCACGACATCTCGCTGACGTGAACCAGACCCTCGACCCCCGCTTCCAGCTCCACGAAGGCGCCGTAGTCGGTGATGTTGGTGACGCGGCCCTTGTGGACCGTGCCGATGGCATACATCTTCTCGACCGCATCCCACGGATCGGACTGCAGCTGCTTCATGCCCAGCGAAATGCGGTGGGTTTCTTTGTTGATCTTGATGACCTGAACCTTGACGGTCTCGCCGATCGACAGGATCTCCGACGGGTGGTTGACGCGGCGCCAGGCCATGTCGGTGACATGGAGAAGGCCGTCCACACCGCCGAGGTCCACGAAGGCCCCGTATTCGGTGATGTTCTTGACCACGCCGTCGACGACTTGACCCTCGGTCAGGTTGCCGATGACTTCGGCGCGCTGTTCGGCGCGGCTTTCTTCCAGGATCGCACGGCGCGAGACAACGATGTTGCCGCGGCGACGGTCCATCTTCAGGATCTGGAACGGCTGCTTCATGCCCATCAGCGGGCCGGCATCGCGCACCGGACGCACGTCGACCTGGCTACCCGGCAGGAACGCCACGGCGCCCCCGAGGTCGACCGTGAAGCCGCCCTTGACCCGACCGAAGATCGCGCCATCGACGCGCAGCTCGGCGGCATAGGCTTTTTCCAGACGGTCCCAGGCTTCCTCGCGGCGGGCCTTTTCCCGGCTGATCTGGGCTTCGCCACGAGCGTTCTCGACGCGGTCCAGATAAACCTCGACAGTGTCGCCCACGTTGATGTTGGGCTGCTCACCGGGGTTGGCGAATTCTTTCAGGTCGATGCGGCCTTCCATCTTGTAGCCGACATCGATGATGGCCTGGCCCGCCTCGATGGCGATCACGCGGCCTTTGACGACAGTGCCCTCTTCGGGGGTGTCGATCTCGAAGCTTTCCTTCAAGAGGGCTTCGAAGTCTTCCATGGTTGCTTTAGCGCACATACAGATCAGTTTCCTTTTCTCGTCTTTTCACTGGCCAAGCGGTTGGCTCCGCCGGTCTTGAGTCTGGGTCCGAAACGCAAAACAATACGGTCCCGGTGTTCCGGTCCCGTGTCGCCTGGCTCAGGATGCGCGGCCTATAGACCGATTGCCGGGGTGAGGCAAGGAAAACCACCCGACCGGGCGCGCGAGGGTCCGCTCACCCCAATGGCGGTGGTCTTCCCCATTTCCGCCGCCTTTGCAGGTTTTGCTGCCGGGATGAACACTCCGGCAATCTCCCTCGTGACCGGCTTTGCGCTCTGGTCCACTGCAGGCTGGCTTTCGCACCCGCGCGAGCTTCTGGACCATCCGGTCTTCTGGGTGGTCTGGCTCGGGGCAACCCTGATCGCCGGAGGGCTCGGCCTGGCGCGCCGGGCACGCCCGCTGCGCGACACGGCACTGCTGTTCCTGCCGATCCTGCCCGTGCTTCTGGTGACGGCGCTGCTGACCGGACGCGGCTTCGGTCTTCTGCCGCTTGGGCTGATCTATGTCGCCGTCATCGCCCTGCCGGCCCTTGGACTTGCAACGCTGGCACGGCGTCTTGCCGGGGCCAGGCCGCCTGAGCCGGGCGCATAGCCGGGCGTGATGTTAGATCGGCATGGCCCGCCCAACCAGATCGACAGCCTGCGCCACCGCCTCTTCCACCCCCAACGCACTCGTATCAATCACCACCGCATCCCTAGCGGCCTTCAGCGGCGCATCCGCCCGCGCCATGTCGCGGGCGTCGCGTTCCTTGACCTCGGCCAGCACCCGCGCCTCATCGCCGCCGACCTCCCGCCAGCGCCGGTGCGCGCGGACCTCGGCACTGGCGGTGACGTAGAGTTTCACCTCGGCTTCCGGGCAGATCACCGTGCCGATGTCGCGCCCGTCCAGCACCGCGCCGCCTTCGCTGCGGGCAAAGCGGCGCTGGAAATCGACCAACGCAGCGCGGACCTCGGGAATCGCGGCGACCCGGCTTGCAGCCTGCCCCGCCTCCAGCGTGCGCAGATCGCCCCGCTGCAGGTCTTCTTCGGTCAGACTGCGGGCGGCCTCGGCGGGATCGCCGCCCTTCACCGCAACGGCGCGATACAGAAGTCCGGTGTCCAGATGCCGGAAGCCGAAGCGCACAGCGACAGCCCGGCTGATCGTGCCCTTGCCCGCCGCCGCCGGACCGTCGATCGCCACCGTGAAGATCATGTCGCCCCCCATGTAGGTCGGGCTTCAGCCCGACTCCCCACCGGTTAACAAACCCTGAATGCCCACAGATAACCCACTGTTTTCATTACTGCGAAAGATCTGCCCACGCGTGGGCAGCCTGACCTCACCCGCGCTCGATTTCCGCCCCCAGCCCCCGCATCAGCCCCTCGAAGACCGGAAAAGAGGTCTGGATCGGCGAGCCGTCATCCACCCCGACGGGCACTTTCGAAGCCAGCCCGCAGACAAGGAAACTCATCGCGATCCGGTGGTCGATATGGGTGGCACAGGTCGCCCCGCCCGGCACCCCGCCCGGCCCCATCCCGTGGACGATCAGGGTGTCCTCATCCTCCTCGACCCGCACCCCGCAGGCCTCCAGCCCCCGGGCCATCGCGTCGATCCGGTCGCTCTCCTTGACCCGCAGCTCCTTCACCCCTCGCATCACCGTCTTGCCGGTCGCAAAGGCCGCGACCACCGACAGCACCGGATATTCGTCGATCATCGACGGTGCCCGCTCCGGCGGCACCTCGATGCCTTTCAAGTTCCCGCTGAACCGGACACGAAGGTCGGCAACCGGCTCGCCCCCCTCCTCACGCGGGGACAGGAATTCGATCTCGGCCCCCATCTCGACCAGCGTCAGATAGAGACCGTTCCGGGTCAGGTTCTGCGAAACGCCGGGGACGAGGATATCCGACCCCTCGACGATCAGCGCCGCACAGACCGGGAAGGCCGCACTGGACGGATCGCGCGGCACCGACACCGACTGCGGCTGCAGTTCGGGCTGGCCCTTCAGGGTGATGACATGGCCCTCGCCGGTCTTCTCGACCGACAGCTTCGCCCCGAAGCCCAGAAGCATCCGCTCCGAATGGTCCCGCGTCGGCTCCCGCTCGATCACCACGGTCTCGCCCGGCGCATTCAGCCCCGCCAGCAGCACCGCCGACTTCACCTGCGCCGAGGCGACCGGCAGCGCATAGCGCACCGGGACCGGGTTCGCGGCCCCGACGATCGTCATCGGCAGCCGCCCGCCCTGCCGCCCGTAGGCCCGCGCGCCGAAGAGCGCCAGGGGCTCCGTCACCCGCCCCATCGGCCGCTTGCGCAAGCTGGCATCCCCGGTGAAGGTCGCGCTGATCGGCGTCGTCGCCATCGTCCCCATGATCAGCCGCGCCCCGGTGCCGGAGTTGCCGACGTCCAGAACATCCGCCGGTTCGCGGAACCCCCCGACACCCACGCCGTTGACCGTCCAGGCCCCTTCGCCTGCCCGCGTCACCGTCGCCCCGAAGGCCTGCATCGCCTTGGCGGTGTCCAGCACGTCCTGGCCTTCCAGAAGCCCGGAGATCCGCGTCTCTCCGACCGCCATCGCGCCGAAGATCAGCGACCGGTGCGAGATCGACTTGTCTCCCGGCACCTCGGCCACGCCCCGCAGCGGCCCGGATTTCCGGGATTTCATCGGTTGCGCTTCGCCATGGCCGGACATCTCGGTCTCCTTCGGGTTCGGGATGCCTGATACCGCAACCTTTCCGCCCGCGCGACCCCGATTTCTTCAAAGAAATCGGACCGGAGTTTTCGAAAACTCCGGCTACCCGCGCCGAAACGTCAGGTAATGCGGCAGCCGCCCTTCGCGCAGCGCTTTCTGCTCATAGCGGGTGGAAAGCCAGTCGTCCCAGGCCTCGCCCGCGCCCGCCTGATGGATCAGGTCGAACCCGGCGGGTGGCACCTCTTCCAGCGTCTGGCGGACATAGTCAGGGATGTCGGTCGCCACGCGAAACTCTGCCCCGTGCGCAGCAATCCGGGCGAGGGGCTGCAGATAGTCCGGCGTCACGAAACGGCGCCGGTGATGGCGGGCCTTGGGCCAGGGGTCGGGGTAGTTGAGAAAGACCTTCGCCAGGCAGGCGTCCGGCAGCACGTCAAAGAGGTCGCGCACATCGCCGGGATGCAGCCACAGGTTCGTCACCCCCGCCCCCCGGATCTTGCCCAGCAGCATCGCGATGCCGTTCACGAAGGGCTCGGCCCCGATCAGGGTCACATCAGGGTAGCGCGCGGCCATATGCACCAGATGCTCGCCCCCGCCGAAGCCGACCTCAAGCCACAGGGGTCCCCGAACGAAGCCAAGGTCGATGACGGCCCGCGAAGGGTTATCCTCCCGCGTCACGCCGCGCAGGGTGAGGGGACCCAAGTCCTCGGCCAGGTAATCCTTCTGGCTGGCGCGCAGGGTCTTGCCGTGGATGCGGCCGTAGAAGTTGCGGCGAGTGCTCGCGTCGGACATGCGAAAAGCCCCGGTGGTGATCCGGGGCCTTCAAGCAGAGCGGGAACCATGGGTCAAGTCGCCTGGGCGGTCCATGCACGGCACCGGCAGCTCCCAGACATTCGCATCCGGCGATACATTCGACCCCGCGCATGCTAGTCTTTCTTCTGGCACCGATCTTTCGACGCTGCGACGAAAGATGGGAGGTGCCGGGGGGAGAAAACGAATGGCACGCTACATTGTCACGGGAAGCTACACCGGAGCCGCCATGAAGGGCCTGATGGCCAAGCCATCCGACCGCGAGGCGGCAACCTCGGCGCTGGTTCAGGCGGCGGGCGGAAAGCTCAAGTCCTTCTACATGACCACAGGGGAGTCCGATTTCCTGATGATCACCGAGACCGACAACCTGCAGGACATGCTGGCTGCCCTCATCGTGGCCGGGGCCTCGGGAGCGGTGTCCGGCCTGAAGACCGTGCAGGCCTTCTCATCGGCCGAATTCACTGCGGCGCAGAAGCGCGCCGGGGAAATCGCCAAGAAGTACGCTGCACCTGTCTGATCCTGTTCTCCGCCCGGATCCGGGCGGAGACACTCAGGTCACACCGCCTTTTTCAGCGCCTCGACCAGATCGGTCTTTTCCCAGGAAAACCCGCCATCGGCGTCCGGGGCGCGGCCAAAGTGCCCATAGGCCGCGGTGCGCTGGTAGACGGGCCGGTTCAGATCGAGATGCGTGCGGATGCCGCGCGGGGTCAGGTCCATGACCTCGGCCACCGCCTTCTCGATCCGCGCCGCCTCGACCTGCCCGGTGCCATGGGTGTCGACATAGATCGACAGGGGCTTCGCCACGCCGATGGCGTAAGAGACCTGCAGCGTGCAGCGTTCGGCAAGACCCGCCGCGACGACGTTCTTCGCCAGATAGCGCGCCGCGTAAGCTGCCGAGCGGTCCACCTTGGTCGGGTCCTTGCCGCTGAATGCGCCGCCGCCGTGGGGGGCAGCACCACCATAGGTGTCGACGATGATCTTGCGGCCCGTCAGGCCTGCATCGCCGTCAGGACCGCCGATCACGAAGGTCCCGGTCGGGTTGACGTGCCATTCGGTCTTGCGGGTGATCCAGCCATCCGGCAGGACCTCGCGGATGTAGGGCTCGACGATCCTGCGGATCACCTTCGAGGTCTGCCGCTTCGACGTGTGCTGGGTCGAGAGCACGATCGATGTGACCTCCACCGGCTTGCCACCCGCATAGCGCAGGGTCAGCTGGCTTTTCGCGTCCGGCCCCAGCGTCGGCTCGGCCCCGGATTTGCGCACTTCGGCCAGACGGCGCAGGATCGCATGGGCATACTGGATCGGTGCCGGCATGTACTCCGCCGTCTCCAGCGTGGCATAGCCGAACATGATACCCTGGTCGCCCGCCCCGTCGCGGTCCACGCCCTGCGCGATATGGGCCGACTGTTCGTGCAGGTAGTTGTGGACCTTGATCTTCGACCAGTGGAACTTCTTCTGCTCGTAGCCGATGTCCTTGACGCAGTCGCGGACGATGCCGTCGATCCGGCCCATCATCGCTTTGGTCGCCTCGTTCGAGGACAGGCCGACCTCGCCCCCGACGACCACGCGGTTCGTGGTGGCAAAGGTCTCGCAGGCGACGCGGGCGTTCGGTTCCTCCTTCAGGAAGGCGTCGAGGACGGCATCCGAGATGCGGTCGCAGACCTTGTCGGGGTGGCCTTCGGACACCGATTCCGAAGTGAAGACGTAATCCTTGCGGACAGTCGCGGTGGTCATCTGGGAAGTGCTCCGTTCAGGTTCAGCCCGCCACGCCAGGAAGCCGTTGTGGGGGGGGTCAAGATGCGCCTGCCTAGACGGGCGGGGGCACTGCGTCAATGGGGAGCCTTGCGCCGGATCGCAAGCGCAAGCGCGGCGAGGCCTGCCAGCAACAAGAGGACCGGCAAATCGCCAAGGCGCGTGTAGGGCGTCGGCGGCAGGGCACCGGGAATACGGGTGTCCAGCGCGGCCATCTCTCCGAACGGCAGGTCGGCCACCACCCGGCCGCGCGCGTCCACCACCGCCGTGACCCCGGTGTTGGCCACCCGGATCAGCGGCAGACCCTGTTCCACCGCGCGGAGGCGCGCCTGGGCGAAATGCTGGAACGGCCCGGTCAGTTTTCCGAACCAGGCGTCGTTGGTGACCTGCAGCATCCAGTCGGCGCGTTCCGGCATCGCGTTCACCTCGCGCGGAAAGATCGCCTCGTAGCAGATCAGCGGCAGGACCTTGCCGAACCGCCCGAGGTCCAGCACCTGCGGCCCCGGCCCGGAGGAATAGCTGTTGCCGGCCTGGGCGGCAAAGGCACGCAGGCCGAACCAGCGGTAGGCCAGATCGCCGAAGGGAATGTACTCGCCAAAGGGCACCAGATGCGCTTTGTCGTAGCGGGCGGTTTCCAGCCCCTCGCCTTCCAGCACGCGCAGGCTGTTGAAGAACCGGTCTCCGTCAGCCCGCTGGATGCCGACGGCCACCGGCCTGCCGCCCGAGGCCGCCACCACCATCCCGGCCACTTCGGGCGCATATTCCAGCATGTAGGGCACCGAGGTTTCCGGCCAGATCGTCAGGTCCGCCGGACCGTCCTTTGCGGTCAGGGTCAGGAGCCGGTCGAGGAAGTCCCGCGCCCGCTCCGGATCCCATTTCGCCGCCTGTGCGGCATTGGGCTGGACCAGCCGAAGCGTCGGGCCGCCGGGTTCCGGCAGGGGCTGGGCCAGCCGCTGCAGACCGAAGGTCAGGCCCGCGACCAGAAGGACGACCGATGCCGCAGCACCGCTCCGGCGCCAGCGGACCGGGAGCCAGGCCGCAACGAGGGTCAGAAGGCTGAGCAGCGACGGCCCGCCAAGCGCCGCAAGCTGATCGACCGGCGTGCCGATCCAGACATGCCCGGCCATCGCCCAGGGAAAGCCGGTCAGGACCACACCGCGCAGCCATTCAAAGCCGACAAAGGTCACCACGAAGCCCAGGGACCGGTCGGGCAGAAGCCGCGCCGCGACCGCCGCTCCGGCCCAGAAGAGGCCCAGGCCGAAGGACAGCAGCACGACCGCGAAGGGGGCCATCCAGCCCTGGCGCGCGATGTCGATCAGGAAGGGCTCGATGATCCAGTTCAGCGCCAGCGCGAAATGTCCGGCCCCGGCGAAGAGCCCGGTCCAGAAGGCCCCGCGACGGTCGGGCACCCGGTCCAGGAGCCAGATCAGCCCGGCGAATGCCGCAATCGTCGCCCACCAGAAGCCAAGCGGGGCCTGCCCCAGCGCCGCGACAGCCCCAAGTCCGAAAGCCAGCACCAGACGGCGCTTTCCGATGGTCCAGGCGTCAACCATGGGT
>JBIJDO010000389.1:0-3134 GCA_044344105.1 Tabrizicola sp. | reverse complement strand
CGTGCCGCCCTCGCGGATTCGGACGAGCCGAACGCACGAGGGTGATTGCAGATCCGGTCAAACACTTCGGGCGCCTGTCGCGCGGGGGATGGTCCTCCGCCCCCAAGAAGACAGGAGCCAACCCCATGTCCTACAAGGATGCCACCGCTTTCGCCGCCTCTCTCGCCGCCACGCTGATGGTCTCGATCGTCGTGTTCCAGGCCGGGGACGGCACCCACGCAGCGATGCCGTCCGATGAATACGATGGCGACGAAGCCCTCGTCGCCTTGGAAATCGACCCTTGGCAGTGAGGCGCTTGAAGCGCCTCACCCCCATCCGGGGGCGCTTCATCAGCGCGCCCGTTCGGGGGAACAGCACCGAACCGAGGGGTCCGGCAAGGGAGAGATCGAGGGGGGAGCGGGCAAGGCGAGCCCGCTGAGACAGAGAGAGCGGCGGCGGACTCGCCTTTCCTCGCTCTCCATGGAGAACCCGAAATGACCATCCATCTTCCCGGCCGCGCTGCGCCGGCCCCTGAGATCTCGCCCGAACTGTCACGCATTCTGGCCGACCAGGCCGAGCGTGACGCTGCCGAGGTGGCGCTGCACGCCCGGAACAAAGAGGTGCTGTTCGACGGGCTGCGCCTTGTCGGCATCGCGCATGTTTTGGTCAGCTTCGATGGCTCGGGCGACAGCGGGCAGATCGAAAGCATCGATGCCCGCAGCGATACCGACCAGGGCGTCAAGCTGCCCGCCGCCCAAGTAACCTTTGCTGGCATCGACTGGCAAAGCGGGGCGCCCACCGAGCGCCGTCTGACCTTTGAGGCCGCCGTCGAAGAGCTGGTCTACGACCTCCTCTCCGATACCCATTCCGGCTGGCAGGACAATGATGGCGCTTATGGCGAGTTCTGCATCGATGCCCGCGCCCGGGCCATCCACCTCGAGTTCAACGAACGGTTCACCTCGTCCGAACTCTACACCCATGATTTCTGAGGGGCGGCGATGGCACATCCGTATCACCATGCCCTGTCCTCGGTGAAGAAATGGGGCGGGACGGTCGACGATTACCTCGGCTGCCATGAATTCTTCGATGCCTCAAAGCTCATCCTGGCGGACTTCCGGCATCGCGCCCTGCGGCATCATGCGGAGGGAATTTTCCTGCTGGAGCAGGTCCACGGGAAAACCCTGACCCTCTCGTCAGGCCGGGTCATCCCGACCCGGTGGGTTGGCGAGCAGCATGTCCGTGAGGACCTCGGCTTCATCCCCAGCTTTGCTGACTGGGCGCGATCGATCCGGGCCGAGTCCTGGATGGGCCGGACCCAGAAGATCGAGACCGAGGTCGATCCGCATCTGGCGATGCCCGTCAGAGAGGTCGCCTGACATGAGCCGTGTATATCAGAACCTCGGGCTTCCGCCCGAGGCCTCTCCCCTTACGGTTCTTCGCACGGCGATCCGCCGGTTGCATCCCGACACGCTCGCGGTCCGCAGCTGGCGCGAGGCGCGCAAGCGCTACTACCGCGACCTGTTGCAGGCCCACGCTGCGGCGCAGGCCGCCGCCAAAATCCCCCAGCCCGCAGAAGCGAGTTGATTTCTCCCCCCCTATCGCAACCCAACCTGACCCAACCGTCGGGGCCTCGGGTTTTTCATTCTGAAAGGTGCCCATCGTGGCTGACTATTTCACACACTTCTCCTGCGTCCTGGACGTGGGCACGGCCAACAAGGCTATCGCGGCGCTCGACCTATACTTGCGCTTGCGCGAGGAAGACGAGGCCTCGGACGATCCGAAGTTCTCGGGCTTTGCGCTGTCGCTGCAGGATGGCCCGGGCAGTACGGTGCTCTGGTTTCATGACGATGGGCAGGGCGACGTCGAAGGCGTCATCCGCTTCGTGCTGCGACTCGCGGAAAATTGCGACCTCACCGGTCTCTGGGGCTTCGACTATGCCCACACCTGTTCCCGGCGCCGGCTGGAGGCGTTTGGCGGCGGAGCGCATGTCATCGATCTTGGCGCGCGCAAAAGTATCGGCTGGATCAGCACCCATGAATGGCTGACTGCTGCGCTGAACGGAGAAGACATCGACGCGGTGGAGGCGCTTGTCTCATGAACACGGCTGTTTCTTCCCGCAAGCCCACCTCTTTCCCCGTCCCAGAATTCGGTCGCAGTGCCGATGGCATGCCCGTCGCCCGGATCGGCGATGACGCCTATGCCATGATCCCCACGGCTGATAGCCGGCATTTCCTCGGCAGCGGTTGGCGTCTTTTCAAACCCATGTCGGACTGGAAGCGATCCGACTTTTACGGCCATGGTGGCGATGTTGCCGACGAGGCTGCTTTTCACGCCCTCGTTCTGGAACAAGCTGAACATCAGGGCGAGAAAGCTGCCCTTGGCCGCCAGGAGTTCCGCGCGCATGCCAACACGCCTTGGGGGCCATCGCAGGGCGCGGTCCGCTACAGCGAAGGCGTGGTCTTCCACTCGACCTCCGGTCATGGTGGGTTCCACCTGTCCGCGGACCGCAATGCTCAAGTCCATCGCCTGCTGCGCGACGCTGGTGGCTGGTACGAGGAAGATGCCGCGTGGGCCGCTGTAGCGACCGCTTGGCCGGATCTCTTCACGGGGCTTGAACGGCGCCAAGCCGAAGAGACCCTGCGCCACAACTGGCCAGATGCCTGGGAGGCGATCAAGGGCCGGGCGCTGCGTCCTGGTGAATCCCGCACGCGAGATGACGAAGCCTTTGCCCGCGATCACGCGAAAGACTGGGTCGTGATCTCGGCGATCTATTCCGACCAGCATCGCGGTTTCACCGAGGTGATTGCCACGCGCGGCGGACGGCGCGAACCCCAATCCGAGGAGCGCCGCTTCCTTGTCCCCTCGGGGGACTACAAGGTCGGCACCTTCGGCTTTGTCATCGATGAGTCGCGCCATGCCGTCTATGACGGCCCGTCGAGTTTCATCGG
Organism: Tabrizicola sp.; assembly: GCA_044344105.1. Lineage (GTDB taxonomy): Bacteria > Pseudomonadota > Alphaproteobacteria > Rhodobacterales > Rhodobacteraceae > Tabrizicola. Next base: position 207 of record JBIJDO010000389.1, on the reverse strand, counting down.
CTGGCGCGGCAGGGCAGGGGGGTGAACCCCAGATGGCGGGTGCAAGGCTTCTCGGTCAGGCACTCGCCAGAGGGAGAGATAGGCGGGTGGTTCCGTGACGGGTTTCAGGGTGGGAGAGAGTCTCCTGCCGCCCGTTGCGGAGTGATCCCGATGACTGCACCTATCTCCCAAACCGCCTTCCGTGGTCCCGGCGACAACTTGATCGGC
>JBIJDO010000103.1:0-8346 GCA_044344105.1 Tabrizicola sp. | reverse complement strand
ACCTCGGCCCCGCTGTCCAGGGCCCGGCGCGACCGGATGCGAGCGGCCGCGTTCCAGGGCAGGAACTTCGGATAGGCCTCCACATCGGCCACCAGATCATACATCTGGCGGGCGCTGTAAGGCAGGCGCTTGGTTTCGGAATGTGTTGGCATCGGCTTCAGGCTCGCTTCGGCACAGATGTGACTTGGCCCGACCCGAAGATCAAGCAGACGCCATGTCACGGCTCGCCAACTGCGCTTGAGGCTTGTAGGAAGGGCACAGATCAACCGGACAGGCCGATGCCAGACCGCCCCTATGTCATCGATCAGATGATCAGCGCCAAGGCGATCGCCGCGCGGGTCGAGGCTTTGGCACGCGACATCACCACCCATTTCGTCGGCTCGGACAAACTTGTCGTCGTCGGCCTCCTGCGCGGGTCCTTCGTGTTCATCGCCGATCTTGTCCGCGAGATCGAACTGCCGGTCGAGGTCGATTTTCTTGAGGCTTCGTCCTATGGCGATTCCATGCATTCCAGCCGCGAGGTCCGGATCCTGAAGGATCTTCGTGGCGAGATTGCCGGGCGGGACGTCCTCTTGGTCGAGGATATCGTCGATACGGGTTTCACCCTGCACCACGTCATCCATCTTCTGCAGGCACGGGAACCGGCGCGGCTGAAGGTCTGCGCCCTTCTCGACAAGCCCTCCCGCCGCGAGGTCCCGGTCAAGGCCGACTGGACCGGGTTCGACATTCCGGATGAATTCGTCGTGGGATACGGCATCGACTTTGCGCAAAGGAACCGGAACCTGCCCTTCATCGGCAAGGTGCGCTTCACGGGTCAGGGCGGATGAACATCCTTGCCTGGCTGGTCCGCGCCAAAGGCTGGGCAAGGAACCCGCCGTCCGAAGGCCGGGTCAAGCTGGTGTTCGGGGTGGTTGCACTCTGCCTGGTCATCGCGGGGATCGAATACTTTGGTCTCTGGCCCGACTGGATGACGCTGGACCGCCGGGCGCTCAATCCCTGATTGTCGTGCGGTCGGGTGCCGGGGTAGGCTTGCCCCCGACGGGCTGACCCTGGAGGATGCGATGCGGTATCTGCGCTGGCTGGTGCTTCTGGGACTGATCGGTGCCGGGGCGCTTTGGTTCCTGTCCCGGCCCGCCCCGTTGGCGGAAACCGAGGTCGCGGGACTGACGGGCGATGCGGCGCGCGGGGAGCTGGTCTTCTGGGCGGCCGGATGTGCGTCCTGTCACATGGCGGCGGGGGCAAAGGACGCGGCACAGCTGGTCCTGATGGGCGGTCAGCGGTTTCCCTCGGAGTTCGGGACTTTCCTTGCCCCGAACATCAGCCAGGACCCCGACCAGGGGATCGGCAACTGGACGCTTCTGGACCTTGCAAATGCGATCACGCGCGGCGTCAGCCCGGAGGGGGCGCACTACTATCCTGCCCTGCCCTACGCCTCGTATGCGAAGATGGAGTTGGCAGATGTCGCGGATCTCTTCGCCTTCCTGAAGACGCTTCCCGCCGACCCGACCCCGAGCCAACCGCACGAACTGAAGTTTCCCTTCACGATCCGGGACACGATCGGCCTATGGAAGCTCCTGTTCCTGTCGGACGACTGGACCCTGCAGGGCAACCTCACTCCAACCGCCGCGCGGGGCCGCTACATCGCCGAGGCGATGGCGCATTGCGGCGAGTGCCACACGCCACGCAACCTTCTGGGCGGCCTGGACAGCGCCCGCTGGCTGGCAGGCGCGCCAAACCCCTCCGGTGACGGGCGGATCCCGAACATCACGCCGGGCAAGCTCGGTTGGACAGCGTCCGACATCGTTCAGTATCTGACGACCGGCTTCACCCCCGACTTCGACGTCGTGGGCGGACAGATGGCCCATGTGGTCGAGAACATGGCACGGCTTCCGCAGAACGACCGTCAAGCGGTGGCAGAGTATCTGCTGGCGGTCCCGACTATCGAGTGATCCGCGTTAGGCAGGCGTCAACCAAGCGGCGTCATGCTGTCCGCATGAACCACCCCCTGCCCCATCACCGCCTGTCGGACCCGGATGCCTGGATCGACCTCGTATTCTCGGCCAAGGCGGCGCAGGGCGGTGTCGTCCGCCGGGCCATTGGCTGGGTGGTCACGGAAGTCGGGCACGACAGGTTCGTCTCCGAAGTCAGGCGGAGGGGGTTTCATCTTCTCATGACCGAGAACCAGTACATTGTTGTGTGCAACCGGGGACCGGTTCGCCTGATCTTCTGATTTTCGCAGAAAATCAGTACACGAGTTTTCTGCGAAAACGCGGCAGGTCAGCCGCGGCCGGCTTGCCGTGCAGCGCGCATCCGGGCGAAATCGTCGCCGGCATGATAGCTCGACCGCGTCAGCGGTGTCGCCGAGACCATCAGGAACCCCTTGCCCCAGGCTGCGGCCTCATAGGACCTGAACTCTTCCGGCGTGACGAAGCGGGCCACCGCATGATGCTTGGGTGTCGGCTGCAGATACTGCCCGACCGTCAGGAAATCCACGTCCGCGCTGCGCATGTCGTCCATCACCTGCAGGACCGCCTGCCGATCCTCGCCCAGCCCCACCATGATCCCCGATTTGGTGAACATGGTCGGATCCAGGTCCTTCACCCGTTGCAGAAGGCGCAGGGAGTGGAAATAGCGCGCGCCGGGGCGGACCTCGTGGTAAAGGCCGGGAACGGTTTCAAGATTGTGGTTGAAGACATCCGGCCGCGCCTCGACCACCTTCTCCAGCGCGGAAGCCGGGCATTTCAGGAAATCGGGGGTCAGGACCTCGATCGTGGTCTGCGGCGCGCGGTGCCGGATCGCGCGGATCGTCTGGGCAAAGTGCTCTGCTCCGCCGTCATCGAGGTCATCCCGGTCCACGCTCGTCACGACCACATGCGACAGTCCCAGTTCTGCGACGGCATGGGCCACCCGCCCCGGCTCGAACGCATCGAGGGTCTGTGGTTTGCCGGTCGCCACGTTGCAGAAGGTGCAGCCGCGGGTGCAGATCTCGCCCATGATCATCATGGTCGCGTGGCCCTGCGACCAGCACTCGCCGACATTCGGACAGCCGGCTTCCTCGCAGACCGTCACCAGCTTCTTCTCGCGCAGGATGTCGCGGGTCTTCCTGTAGCCCTCAGACGTCGGCGCCTTGACCCTGATCCAGTCGGGCTTCTTCGGCTGGGCGTTGTCGGCCCGATGGACCTTTTCCGGGTGACGGCCTTCGGGAAGCTTGAGGTCGCGCACGGATTTTTCCCCCTGACGACAGGACCGGAACCGGAATAGGCCGAATTTGCGCCCAAGGCAACGCCGGGAGCCCCGGCTTGATCGCCACAGGGCCATGCGTGCCTTGCAACGCAGCCTGCGAAAGGTCTGCAGCGCATGGACGGAACGCGCGCCGCCTGATCCAGCCGCGGGCGCGCCATCCGGGGACGGGGAAGCCCCGGAGCGCAGGGGATGCGGGCGTCCGCATCCCCTGTCCTGCCTTGCGCGACAGGTCACACCGGCTGCCTTCGGGACCTCAGCCGATCAGCATCCCGGACTTGCCGTAGGTGTCTTCGTAATGACGGCGCAGCCGCATCAGCGCGATGCGCAGAACGATCTTGCCCGACCGGGCCGCCCAGCCCATGCGCTTTTCGGCAACCTCCAGCCCCTCCAGAAAGCAGCAGCAGCGCAGGGCCACATCGCCAAGGCCGGGGCCAAGGTCCCGCAAGGCCGCCGCCACCCTGGACCGGGCCAGGGATGGCCCCTCGCCAAGCCTGCCGTCGGCCTGAAATGCACCACGGTCGCCACCGGTCAGGAAACGGTCCCAGTTCTGCGCCACGCGCGGTCCCATCTGCGCCAGTTCGAAATCCTCGCGCAGGCGTTCGGCGGCAGCCACCAGTTCCGGTTCCAGAAAGGGCTTGCCGTCCCGGTCGCGCCTGCGGCCAAGCAGCGCCACCGGGCTTTCCGCAAGGTTGTACCTGATCCGGCGCGGTCCGGCATCGTCGACGATGTCGCGTTCGTCCCAACTGCGGTGCTGATCGCCAAACTGCGCCGCAGCTTCCCCCATCCCGTGGCGTCTGCGGTCTTCGTCGTCGATCATCCGCCTGAGCGCCGCGCGGCCGGCTGCCGTGATCTCGTAGGTCGAGACCCGTCCCGGCTTGCGGCAGGTCACCCAGTCCTTCAGGGCAAAGGCATGCGCGACCGACCGCTCCAGCACGGCGGTCCGCAGGCTTCTGCCATCCGGAAGCTCCTTGATCACCACGGCCTTCTCAAGGTCCGGCGCGATGGCCATGACCGAACCGGGCTCGGCCAGACGGCGCAGGACCCGCATGCCTTCGCGTTGCAGGTCCTGTTCATCGCAGATTTCGGGTCTGGTGCCGGTGGCAGGCAGGCGCGGCTGGGCCGACATGGCAGGGTCATCCTTTCGGGCTGGGTGATCAGAAGGGCGAAGGACACGTCTGGAGATCGCCGACAGCGCCTCGTCCATCAGCGGATCCTCGCGACGATTCTCGAACCGGCGGACCTGGCGCAGAATGGTCGAGGCATGCAGGCCTTCGCGCCGCGCAAGTTCCCGGAGCGATGTGCCTTCTTCGGTATGGTCAAGATAGTGACGCACGGCAGCAGGAAGCCAGTCCGGCAGGCTGGCAGCGGTCAGTTCGGCCAATTCAGTCGTCCCGTCTTTTTCCGCACCCGGGCAATCAGGGTCCCGGTCAGGAATCCTGCAACCTTGGGTGGAATTGGTTACCTGTTGGTTAAGCGCTCGGTCAGACTGAACAATTCGCCGAAAATCTTAAACTGATTGGTAACACCCGTGCGGTGAAATGGCGGATCGCGCAACGCAGGGTTGCAGTGCGCAAGGATGCGCCGTTCAGAAACGGAGCTTCACAATGACCGACTGTCGCATCCTCCTTGCCACCCTGCGCCGCCCGCGGCTTCTGATGCGCGCTGCGCGGTTCGGCCTGGCCGAATACCGGCGCGAAAGGGATCTTCGCCGTTTCGTCACCGTTTCCGCCTCGACCGAAGATACGGTGACGTCGCTGATTTCGGCGGAAGCGAGGCTGGAGGCGACCCGCCTCAAGGGCGACATCTCCTACTCGGTGGCGCGCCATATCGAAGTGCTCATCGCGCTTCTGGCCGAAGCGCAACTGCTGCGCCAGGGCGATGCGGTCTGATGGCAGGAGTTCCGTTGCGGTGGCACACCTGCGCCACCGCCGGGTTCAGATGAAGGCGTCCGGCATCTCGGTCTTGCGCCGTGCGACGAAAGCCTCCAGCGCCTCGCGGGTGCCGGGGTCCATGTCGGGTGCATGGTAGTCCGCCAGTTGCTTCCTGACCCGTTCGGACGCCAGCGTCTGCGTGTCGCGCGCGCCTTCCTCGGCCCAGGTCTCGAAGGGCTTGTAGTCCAGAAGGTCCGACCGCCAGAACGCCGACTTGAAATTCGCCTGGGTATGCGCGCAGCCGAGGTAGTGCCCGCCGGGACCGACCTCGCGGATCGCATCCATCGCCTGACCGTTGGTGTCGATCTGCACACCCTGCGCCAGGTGGTGCAGCGTGCCCAGCTGGTCAGCGTCCATGACGAATTTCTCGTAGGAGGACACCAGGCCCCCTTCCAGCCAGCCGCAGGCGTGCAGCATGAAGTTCACCCCGGCCAGAAGCGCCATGTTCAGGCTGTTCGCCGTCTCGTAGGCCGCCTGGGCGTCCGGCAGCTTCGAGCCGCAGAACGACCCGCCCGAACGGTACGGCAGCCCCAGCCGCCGCACCAGTTGCCCCGCGCCATAGGTGATATGCGCCGCTTCCGGCGTCCCGAATGTCGGCGCGCCCGAGTTCATGTCGATCGAGGTGACGAAAGCCCCGGCGATGACGGGTGAGCCCGGGCGGACGAGCTGCGAATAGCTGACGCCGGCAAGGATTTCGGCCAGCACCTGGGTCAGCGTCCCCGCCACCGTCACCGGGGCCATGGCCCCGCCGACGATGAAGGGCGAGACGATCGAGGCCTGGTTCGACGCGGCATAGACCTCCAGCGCGCCCATCATGATCCCGTCGAAGGTCATCGGCGAGTTGATGTTGATGAGGGAGGTCATCACCGTGTTCCGGTCAACGAAATCCTCGCCGAACAGGATTTTCGACATCGCGACCGAATCCGCCGCCCGGCTGGGTTCGGTGACCGACCCCATGTAGGGTTTGTCCGACAGCAACATGTGGGCAAGAAGCATGTCGAGGTGGCGCTTGTTCACCGGAATGTCGGTCGGCTCGCAGACCGTGCCGCCGGAGTGGTGCAGCCACTTCGACATGTAGCCCAGCTTCACGAAGTTCTGGAAATCCGCCAGCGTCGCATACCGGCGCCCCCCTTCGGCATCCCGCACGAACGGGGGGCCATAAACCGGGGCCAGCACGAGATTGCGACCGCCGACCTCGACATTGCGCTCGGGATTTCGCGCATGCTGCGTGAAGCTCTTCGGCGCCGTCGACACCAGCTTCCGCGCCAGGCCGCGCGGGATATGGACCCTTTCGCCCCTTACATCGGCCCCGGCTTCGCGCCAGCGGTCCAATGCGGCGGGATTCTCGACAAAGTTCACGCCGATCTCTTCCAGCACCGTCTCGGCATTGGTTTCGATGATCTGCAGCGCTTCTTCGTTCAGGATCTCGAAGTTCGGGATATTGCGCTCGATGTACCTTGCGGTCTCGAAGCTGACAGCGGTCCGCTCGGCCCGGCGGCTTGCGCCACCGCCACTGCGCGCCCTGCGCCCTGCAACTTCGTTCATGTCGGCCTCCGCTGTGCTTTGCCAGTGTTATGCCGCCGAACGGCTGCGCACCTCTCCCTGAAACCGTCCATTGCCTTCCAAAACCGACATGCGATCCCGTCGCAAACGACATGTCGCAGGCGCAGGGTGGCTTGCGCTTCGGTTCGGCCCGGCCTAATCGGGCGCATGACCCAGCATGACCGCCTTCTGATCATCGACTTCGGTTCCCAGGTGACGCAGCTTATCGCGCGGCGTCTGCGCGAGTTGAACATCTACTGCGAGATCCACCCCTACAACCGCGTGGACGACGCCTTTCTTGCGGCTTTCGCCCCGAAAGCCGTGATCTTCTCGGGCGGACCCGCCAGCGTCTACTGGGAAAATGCGCCGATGCCCCCGGCCGGTGTCTTCGATCTGGGCGTGCCGATCCTGGGCATCTGCTACGGCCAGCAGGTGATGATGCATTGCCTTGGCGGCCATGTCGAAGGCGGCCACGGCACGGCAGAGTTCGGCCGCGCCTTCGTCACGCCGACCGACCTGACCCATCCGTTCCTGGCAGGCTGGTTCCCGCCCGAGGCCGGCCCGCAGGCCCAGGAACAGGTCTGGATGTCGCACGGCGACCATGTCTCGAAGATCGCGCCGGGCTTCCGGGTCTACGGCACCTCGCCCAATGCCCCCTTCGCCATCACGGCCGACCCTGCCCGCCATTTCTACGCCGTCCAGTTCCACCCCGAGGTCCACCACACCCCGAAAGGCGCGCAGCTGTACGAGAACTTCGTCCGGCTGGCCGGGTTCAAGGGCGACTGGACGATGGGGGCCTACCGCGAGGAAGCCATTCGGAAAATCCGCGAGCAGGTGGGTGACGCCAAGGTCATCTGCGGGCTTTCGGGGGGCGTGGATTCCTCCGTGGCGGCGGTGCTGATCCATGAGGCGATCGGCGACCAGCTGACCTGCGTTTTCGTCGACCACGGGCTGTTGCGGCTGGGCGAGGCGGATCAGGTCGTGACCATGTTCCGCGACCACTACAACATGCCGCTGATCCACGCCGACGAAAGCGCCCTCTTCCTTGGCGCGCTGGAGGGCGTCTCCGACCCCGAGGTCAAGCGCAAGACCATCGGCAGGCTCTTCATCGACGTCTTCCAGAAGCACGCGACCGCCGTCGGGGGCGCGAGGTTCCTGGCCCAGGGCACGCTTTATCCGGACGTGATCGAAAGCGTCAGCTTCTCCGGCGGTCCCTCGGTCACGATCAAGAGCCACCACAACGTCGGCGGGTTGCCGGAAAAGATGGGCCTCAATCTGGTCGAACCCCTGCGCGAGCTTTTCAAGGACGAGGTCCGCGCCCTGGGTCGTGAACTTGGCCTTCCGGCCGGTTTCATCGGTCGTCACCCCTTCCCCGGACCCGGCCTAGCCATCCGCTGTCCGGGCGAGATCACCGCCGAGAAGCTCGACATCCTGCGCCGGGCCGATGCCGTCTACATCGACCAGATCCGCCGTCATGGTCTTTACGACGACATCTGGCAGGCCTTCGCCGCGATCCTGCCGATGAAGACGGTGGGCGTGATGGGCGACGGGCGGACCTACGACTACGCGCTGGCGCTGCGGGCGGTGACCTCCGTCGACGGGATGACCGCCGACTACTATCCTTTCACCC
>JBIJDO010000423.1:0-2842 GCA_044344105.1 Tabrizicola sp. | reverse complement strand
GCGAAACTGCCACGCGGATCATCAACGAGGTCAAGGGCGTGAACCGCGTCTTCTACGATTGCACGTCGAAACCGCCGGGAACGATCGAGCTCGAATGATCCAGGTCAGGGGAATCCCGACCGTGTCATTGCAATGAAACCTGGCAGCGTGCAAAGCGGGATCAGAACCCGCCCCGGAGCGCCGTCTCCGACAAGGGCTTGCGACCACTGGCTTTCTCGCGGTCGCAGAGCGCGTCGGGCAATGCCTCGGCCGGGCCCTGCTTGCCCACCGCCACCACGCAATGCAGGGTATGGCTGTCCGGCAGATGGATGGCCGGTGCCAGCCGGTTCGCGTCGAACCCGCCCATCGCATGGGCCACAAGACCCTGTTCTTGCGCCTGCAGGGCAAGGCTCATCCACGCCGCCCCGCTGTCGAATCCGGCGGTCCGGTTCGGGACCTCGACGCCGTCGCGGTTCGCAATCTTGTCCTTCGAGACCATCACGATCAGCGCCGCAGCCTTGCCGGCCCAGAGTGGATTGTTGCCGGTCAGCGTCTCACGGATCGCCGCGAAACCTGCCTCCCCGCGCAGGGCCCAGACGAACCGCCATGGCTGATGGTTCGACGCCGAGGGCGCCCAGCGGGCCGCCTCCAGCAGCGTCATCACCTCCGCCTCGGTCATCGTCCTGTCGGTGAAGGACCGGGGCGACCAGCGCGCCACGAACTCTGGCGCGACCGGATGGTCGGGAGTGCGGCCGTTCGGCATGTCAGGGCGCATTGTCGTTTCCTTTCCTTGCGGGCTCGGACCCGCAGATAGGCCAACCCGGACCGCCGGACAACTGCTGACACAGGGCATCGTACCGGCGCGTCTGGACAATCCGCCCCCTTCTGGCAAGAAGGGCATGATGTCGCAGAGCCACCGCCCGCTTGCCGCCGCCCTCTGGATGACCGGGGCCGTTGCCGCCTTCACGGCCATGGCCGTGGCCACCCGGCAGATCAGGGGCGTCCATGACACTTTCGAAATCCTTGCCTTCCGGTCGATGATCGGGTGGGTGATCGTCGTTGCCGTCGCGGCCGGCATCGGGCACCTCAACCGCGTGCAGACGGATCGCCTTGGCAGCCACGTCCTGCGCAACCTTTGCCATTTCTCCGGCCAGTCGCTCTGGTTCTACGCGATCACCGTGATCCCGCTGGCCCAGGTCTTCGCACTGGAATTCACCTCGCCAATCTGGGTGATCCTCCTTGCGCCGATCTTCCTGGGCGAGCGGCTGACCCGGGCCAAGCTCCTTGCCGCCGCCCTTGGCTTCGCCGGGACCCTGGTCGTGGCCCAGCCGGACTTCGGGCGGATCGATCCCGGCGTCCTTGCCGCCGCCGCCGCCGCCTTCTTTTTTGCCGCCACCTCCCTGATGACCAAGGCCCTGACCCGCGGCGAGGCGGTGGTCTCCATCCTCTTCTGGCTCACGCTGATGCAGGCCCTGCTCGGCAGCGTCGCAATGCTGGCCCTTGGACCGGTCACCCTGCCCACCATGGCCACTCTGCCCTGGCTTGTCCTGATCGGGGTGGCCGGGATCACCGCGCATCTCTGCCTGACGACGGCGCTGAGCCTCGCCCCGGCCAGCGTCGTCGTTCCGGTCGATTTCATCCGCCTGCCGATCATCGCCCTGATCGGCGCAAGCTTCTACGCCGAACCGGTGGAACCCACGCTCTTTCTGGGCGCCGCCCTGATCTTCCTTGGCATCTGGCTCACCTTGCGCAGTGGCGCAACCGCGCCACAGGGTCCGACAGTCACAAAACCGTGACGTGGCGTCATTGATTGACCCGATTCGCCGACGCGCCTAGCCTTCCTTCCAGGGGACTTCTCGTAGCCAGGGATGAGGGACATGAAACAGGTTTTGATGGCGACCGTGGGCATCGTTGCGGTCGCCTCGGGCGCACAGGCAGGCGGCATCGACCGGTCCGGTCAGGGCATCGGTTTCCTGTTCGAGCCCGGAAGCTATGCCGAACTCAGCTTCGGCATCGTCAGCCCTTCTGTGTCCAATACTCCGCTTGTGCCGCCGGCCGCTGCGGGTGACATCGCTCAGACCTACTGGCAGCTTGGCGCAGCCTACAAGCGCGACCTGTCCGAAAGACTGTCCATCGGCGTGCAACTCGACCAGCCCTACGGGGCGCATGTCCAGTACCCGGCATCCCTTGGCGGCGGCTACGCCGAACTGACCAGCAGCGCCGTCAACCTCTTGGGGCGCTACAAGCTTGACGGCGGCTTCTCGGTGCATGCGGGGCTCAGCTACGTCACCATTGACGGCCGCATTTTCGTTCCAGCATCGGGAATTGCCGCACGCAGCTTCAGCGCCGACTCTGATGTCGGCTACATCGCCGGGGTCGCCTATGAACGCCCGGACATCGCGCTGCGGGTCGCCTTGACCTACTATTCCGGGACCGATCACGCGCTGGACAGCACTGAAGGCTCGGTCGGCACCATCAACCCGCCGCAGGCCGTCAACCTGGATTTTCAGACCGGGATTGCTGCCAACACGCTGATTTTCGGACAGATCAGATGGAGCGACTGGACCGACACCGAGATCGTCATCGAACCGCCCACCCCCCTCATCACCTATGAGGATGACCGCGTCACCTACACCCTCGGTGTCGCGCGGAAGTTCAACGACAACTGGTCCGGGGCGCTGAGCGTCGGCTACGAGAAGGATCTCGGCCGCATCCAGAGCACCCTGTCCCCGACCGACGGTTTCAAGTCTCTGGGCCTTGCCGCGATCTATACCTCCGGCAACATGAAGATCACCACAGGGGTCCGGTACGTCGACATCGGCGATGCCACCACTCCGACCGCCGTTCTCGGCACGTTCGAGAA
>JBIJDO010000053.1:0-11278 GCA_044344105.1 Tabrizicola sp. | reverse complement strand
ATGTCACGCTTGTCGCCACCTCGCGGCCGGCGGATTTCCACCGCATCCGTCCGATGCTTGAAGACAGGCTCGGACCGGTCGCCGCCTGCCTTGCCGCGCCGCAGGCGATCCTGACGGCGATCCACGCCCGGCGCGGCGACCGGCTGTCCGAAGCCGCCGAAAACCGGGTTCCTGCCGCCGTAAGCTGCCGCAGCTGGCCCCGTCTCGCCCGCTCGCCGACAGCGGTTCTGACCCTCGGGACGCTTGTCCTCTTCGGGCTTCTGGCACCGCTGGCGTTTGGTCTGGCCCTGCTGGCCGCTGCCGTAATCAGCCTCGTCTTCAGCGTCGCGCTGAAACTTGCCGCCGTCACCTCGGCCCTGCGCCGTCCCGCCATCGGGCCTGCCGGACTGGCCGGGGGCATCCTGCCCACCGTCTCGATCATCGTGGCGCTCTACCGCGAAAGCGACATCGCGCCGCGCCTGATCCGCAGGCTGGCGCGGCTGGACTACCCGGCTGAGCTTCTGGATGTGATCCTTGCGGTCGAGGCCGACGATCATGTGACCCTCGACGCGCTTGCCGGGTCGGAACTGCCACCCTGGATGCGCGTCATCCTCGTGCCCGAGGGTCAGGTCAAGACCAAGCCACGCGCGCTGAACCACGCGCTTGACCATGCGCGCGGGGCCATCATCGGCATCTACGACGCCGAGGATGCGCCCGATCCTGACCAGTTGAACCAGGTCGTCGCGCGCTTCCAGCGCTCCGGCCCCGAGGTTGCCTGCCTGCAGGGCGTGCTCGACTTCTACAACCCCCGCACCAACTGGCTGTCGCGCTGCTTCACCATCGAGTATGCCGGCTGGTTCCGGCTGGTCCTGCCCGGCCTTGCCCGCCTGGGGCTGGTCGTTCCCCTGGGCGGCACCACCCTGTTCCTGCGCCGCGACGTGCTGGAGCGGATCGGGGCCTGGGACGCCCACAACGTGACCGAGGACGCCGATCTCGGCATCCGCCTTGCCCGCCACGGCTACCGGACCGAACTGATCGACACCGTCACTCTGGAAGAAGCGAACTGCCGCCCGCTGCCCTGGGTCAAGCAGCGCTCGCGCTGGATCAAGGGCTACATCATGACCTGGGCGGTCCACATGCGCCGCCCACGGCTTCTGTGGCAACAGCTTGGCCCCAGGGCCTTCCTGGGCTTTCAGGTCCTCTTCCTTGGCACCATCGCACAATTCCTGCTGGCCCCGGTGTTCTGGTCGCTTCTGCTGATCCCGTTCGGATTTCAGCACCCGCTGCAGGACGCCCTTCCGGGCTGGCTGGTCCTGACCGTCGCGACCAGCTTCCTTGTCTCGGAACTGGTCAACCTCGTCACCGGCGCGCTGGGGCTGCGCCGCACCGGGCACAATCTCAACCTCCTCTGGGTGGTGACGCTCAAGCTCTACTACCCGATGGCCACCCTCGCGGCCTACAAGGGCCTGGTGGAACTGGTGACCCGTCCTTTCTACTGGGACAAGACCACGCACGGCGTGTTCGACGGCGGAGCAGAAACCAAGGAATAACGCACGGCGAAGGGACGCAGTGCCTGGCAAGCTCTACCGGGTTCTGAGTTCGCCCGCTTCCACCCGAAGCCGCGTCTCGAAGGCCTGGCTGATATGCGACCGAAGCGCCTGATAGGCCGCCTCGCCATCGCCGGCCTCGATCGCGGCCACGATGCGGGCATGTTCCTCCAGCGCCGCTTCGTCGCGCCCCTCGGCGGCAAACGAGGTGTTGGCCATCAGCGCCATCGACCGGTGGACAAGGTCAAGCTGCTGCACCAGGAACCGGTTGTGGCTCGCCAGATGGATCTGCTTGTGAAACCGCTTGTTCGCCCGGCTCAGGGCGCGCGGATCGCCCCCCAGAAGCGCGCGGTCCTCGGCGACCATGCCCTTCAGGACCCGCACCTCCTCAGGCGTCGCATGCCGCGCCGCCAGCCGCGCTGCCAGTCCCTCAAGCTCGGTCCGCACGGTGTAAAGCTCTGCCAGCTGGTTGTGATCTAGGCTGGCGACGATCAGGCTGCGCCCGTCCCGCGTCAGCATCGACTGCGTCTCCAGCCGCTGCAGCGCTTCGCGCACCGGCGTCCGGCTGACCCCCAGCCGTTCCGCCAGCTCGCTTTCCACCAGCCGGTCGCCGGGTTTGTAGACCCCCGCTTCGATGGCTTCGAGCACAAGCGTATAGGCGTCTTTCTGCACGGCCCCGTTCCTTCCCCCCGTCCCCTTGATCGCGGGCCGGACCCTAGCGCGCGCGCCCCCCCGCGATCAACCCTTCCCAAGGCCGCAGCCCCGCACTACACCCTTTCCATGCCAGAACAGCATTTCGCGCATGTCACCACCTGGGTCTTCGACCTCGACAATACGCTCTACCCGCCGCAGATGCGGCTTTTCGACCAGATCGAGGCGAAGATGACCGACTGGGTCATGCGCGCCCTGAACCTTGACCGCGCCCGCGCCGACCAGCTGCGCGCCCAGTACTGGCAGACCTACGGCACCACGCTTGCCGGTCTCATGCGCGAGCACGCCGTCGATCCCGGACCCTATCTCACCGAAGTGCATGACATCGACTTTTCGGTCCTGTCGCCCGACCCGGCCCTTGCCGCCGCCCTCCGCGCCCTGCCCGGCCGCAGGATCGTCTACACCAACGCCTGCGCGCCCTATGCCGAAAAAGTGCTTGCCGCGCGCGGACTTGGCGGCCTTTTCGACGCGATCTACGGCGTCGAGCACGCCGATTTCCACCCCAAGCCCGAGGCCCGCGCCTTCGCCCGCGTCTTCGCCCTGGACGGGCTTGACCCGAAAGCCGCCGCGATGTTCGAAGACGACACCCGAAACCTCGCCGTCCCGCACGCGCTTGGCATGCGCACCGTTCATGTCGCCCCCGCGCCCGACCCCGCGCCGCATATCCACCACCACACCGACGAACTCGCCACCTTTCTTTGCCGCCTGACCGGGTAGTGCGCCGCGGGACATCCTGTCCCATGGCCCGGTCGCCCCCGCCGCACTATCTTCCGCCGCAAGGAGACGCCCCATGCGCGAGACGACCGACATCCTGATCTCCGGCGGCGGCGTGGCCGGGCTGACCGCGGCCTCTGCCCTCGGGTCCGCCGGGTTCCGCGTCATCTGCGTCGATCCGACCCCCCCGGTCACCGACGCGGCGGACACGGGCGCCGATCTGCGCACCACCGCCTTCCTGCAGCCTTCGATTCCGGTCCTTGACCAGGCCGGGCTCTGGACCCGGCTCCGCCCCCACGCCGCGCCCTTGCGGGTGATGCGCATCGTCGACGCCGGAGGGCCGGACCCCGCGCCGCGGCAGATCCGCGATTTCGAAGCCGCCGAGATTTCCGACGCCCCTTTCGGCTGGAACCTGCCCAACTGGCTCTTGCGCCGCGAGATGCTGGCCCGCATGGGCGAGCTTTCGACCGTCAGCTTCCGTCCGGGTACGGGCTTTGCCCGGATGCTGGTGCGCGAAACGGGGGCGCTCGTCACGCTGACGGACGGCACCCAAATTGCCGCCAAGCTGGTGATCGCCGCCGATGGCCGCGCTTCGCCGGTCCGCGCCGCACTTGGCATCGGCGCTGCAACGATCCGCTACGGCCAGAAGGCGCTGGCCTTCTCGGTCACCCATGACCTGCCGCATGACAACGTCTCGACCGAGGTTCACCGCAAGGGCGGACCCTTCACCCTGGTGCCCCTGCCCGACCGGGACGGACGCCCCGCCTCGGCCGTGGTCTGGATGGAGACCGGGGCCGAGGCCCAGCGCCTGGCCAGCCTGCCGGTCCCGGAATTCGAGGCCGAGATCACCGCCCGCTCGGCCCATGTGCTAGGCCCCCTGACCCTGGTCACCCGCCGCAGTCTCTGGCCGGTGATCAGCCAGATTGCCGATCGCCTGTCCGGACCGCGATCCGTGCTTCTGGCCGAAGCGGCCCATGTCGTCCCGCCCATCGGGGCCCAGGGGCTGAACCTCAGCCTGGCCGATCTCGCCTGCATATCGGACCTTGCCGCCCGGCATCGCGCGGATCCCGGCGTTCCGGCCGTCACCGACGCCTATCACCGCGCTCGCCATCTGGAGGTGCGGGCCCGCGTCACGGGCATAGACCTTCTGAACCGTGCCGCCATGGCCGGGGCGCAGCCCTTGCGCGACCTGCGCGCTGGCCTCCTCGGCGCGCTCTACACCACGCGCCCGATCCGGCGCACCCTGATGCGCGCGGGCCTTGGCCTGCGCTCTACTGGTATGGGGTCATGAAGTTTCGTGCATTTTTGCACAGGTCAGACGCAGGGCCACAAGGCGGCGTGAGACGCTTGAAACACGTGACCATGTTACAATCGAAAAGCTGACCTTTCCTCGGGAAATGCCTCCCCGAAGCCCGCAAGGCGCACGCAAGGTAACACCTCGGCGAGAGCCCGGGATCAAGGCGTGATTTCCCAACTCCGGCCTGAAAGCGCATGTTGGCTTCACCGCTCCAAGCTGAGCCGGATGCAACCAAACCCAAAGGAGTTCAACATGAAACGTCTCGTTCTTGCCACCGCCCTGATCGCTGTCTCGGGCTTCTCCGCCTTCGCCCAGGAAGCCCCGATGATGCTGTCGTCGGCGATCACGTCGAAGATCATGGCCGCGGTTCCGGGCATCGACCTGTCGAGCCTGACCGCGTCGCAGTACGACCGTCTGGAGACTCTGTTCTCGAATGCCGACGATCTTCGTCCCGGTCACGACCTGAGCGGCTCGATCAAGGCGATCGTAAACGCGCAGTGATCACTCTGCACAATCGCACAGGCCGGAAGCTCCCTTCCGGCCTGTCGATCTACAGGACGGCGTCGACCGCGCGCGCAAGCCGAGCCACCGTCGCATCGACTTCCTTCAGCTTGTCCAGACCGAAAAGACCCAGCCGGAAGCTCCGGAACTCCGGCCCCTCGCCGATCTGCAAGGGCACACCGGCGGCGATCTGCACCCCCTCCGCCCTGAACCTGGCCCCGTTCTGGACGTCGGCGTCCGAGGTATAGCTGACCACGACGCCCGGCGCCTGATAGCCCTCGGCGGCCACGGACGGCACCCCTTTGGCCACCAGCATCGTCCGCACCGCGCGTCCAAGCGTCCACTGCGCGGCTTTTGCGACGGCAAACCCCATCGCCTTCGTTTCGACCATCGCATCGCGGAAGCCGACGAGGGCGTCCGTCGGCATGGTCGCGTGATAGGCGTGCCCGCCGCCTTCATAGGCCGCCATGATCGCGCGCCATTTCTTCAAGTCGAGCGCAAAGCTGTCGGACGCCGTCTCTGCCAGCCGTGCCTCGCCCGCGGGCGACAACACCACGACCCCGGCACTGGGCGAGGCGGACCAGCCCTTCTGCGGCGCAGAGATCAGCACATCGACCCCGGTCGCGGCCATATCCACCCAGATGCAGCCGGACGCGATGCAGTCCAGCACCATCAGCGCGCCCACCTCATGCGCGGCGTCAGACAGCCGGGCCACATAATCATCCGGCAGAATGATCCCCGAAGAGGTCTCGACATGCGGCGCGAAGACCGCCTCGGGCCGCGTTTCGCGGATTTTCGCCACCACCTCGTCAATCGGCGGCGGCGCATAGGGGGCGCGGGCATCGTTCCCGGTCTGGCGGGCCATCACCACTGTCGTCTCGGCGGCAAAACCACCCGTTTCGAAAATCTGCGTCCAGCGGTAGCTGAACCAGCCGTTCCGCACGATCAGCACCCGGCCCCTGCCGAACTGCCGCGCCACCGCCTCCATCGCATAGGTCCCGCCGCCGGGGACCAGGGCCACCGCCGACCCGTTGTAGACCTCCTTCAGCATGGCCGACACGTCGCGCATCACCCCCTGGAACCGCACCGACATGTGGTTCAGCGACCGGTCGGTGAAGACGACCGAGAACTCTTCCAACCCCTCGGGATCGATTTGGGCGTGCAGTCCGGGCATCTCAGGTCGCCTCCGTAACGCGATGGCGGGCCTTTGCCAGCCAGTCGGGGTTGATCTCGACGCCCCAGCCGGGCGCATCCGTAACCGTGGCCTGGCCATCCTCGATCCGGTAGGGATCGTTCAGGAACAGGCCGTCCTGCCACGGATAATAGTCCAGACCTTCGATGGAAAACTCAAGGTACTTGCCGGGATTGGGGATCGCCCGCAGCAGGTGCATCGTGCAGATCGTCACCAGGCCAAGGTTCGCGGCGTGCGGCGTGACCGGCAGCCCGGCCTGCGCGCCCATCCGGCAGACCTCCAGCGTCCGGCAGATGCCGCCCAGATACAGGATGTCCGGCTGCAGGATGTCCACCGCCCGGTGTTCGATGGCCAGTTGCCAGGCGGTCAATTCGCAATCCTGCTCGCCGCCCGCGACGTCCAGCGAAAGGGCCGCCCGCACCTCGGCCGTCTGGTCCACCTCCCAGTACGGGCAGGGCTCCTCGAAATGGCCGATGCCATGGTCTTCCAGCATCCGCCCGACCTCGATGGCGCGTTTGGGAGAATAGCAGGAATTCCCATCAACAAGTTTCTCAACATCGCCGCCGAGAGTCTTGGAAACAATGGGGATTACCGCCTCTGTCCGACCCGGCCACTCGTCCCGGTCGCGCCCGCATTCCGCCCCGACGCGCCACTTGAACGCATCAAAGCCAAAGCGGTCCCGCAACTTCACGAACCGCTCCGCCTCCGCTTCCGGCGTGATGTCGCGCTTCATGCTGCTGGCATAGGCCCGCACGCGCCCCGGCGTCCCGCCCAGAAGCGAGACCACCGGCAACCCCGCCGCCCGCCCCCGCAAATCCCAGACCGCGGTATCCAGGCCAGCCTGAGCCCGTCGCAGATAGCTGCCGGGAAACTTGTGCTCGCGCTCGAAGACCAGGCGCAGCGTGTCCTCCAGCGCCTCCACCCGCGTGCCAAGGGCATGGGGTGCGATCTGCCGGTGAAAGATTTCCGCCGTGATATCCGCCTGATAGGTCGAACACTGCCCCCAGCCGACATCGCCGGTCTCCGCCGTCACCTTGACGAAGCAGACATGGGGCGTGTCAAAGGTCTCAAGCTTGGTGATCTTCATGGTCGGCTCCCGGTTCGGCCAAACCCTAACCGCCGAAGGTCATCCTTTCCCGACCGTTTCCGCCACGCCGAACGGCCCCGGGCGTCGTTCTTCGGTCAGAAGCACATTGGCCTCGACGTTCCCCACCCCCGGCAGCGTCATGATCCGGCGGCGCAGCACCCGCTCGAAATCCGCCAGATCCCGCGCGACGACCCGCAACCGGTAGTCGAAAAGCCCCAGCACATGCTGCACCACCTGCACTTCCGGGATCGCCTGCACGGCGCGCTCGAAGTCCTCCAGCGACACCCGCCCCTTGGTCGCGAGCTTGATCCCCAGAAACACCGTCACGCCGAACCCCAGCGCCGCCCGGTCCACCTCGACCCGAAGGCCCCGCAGCACCCCCGCCGCCTCCAGCCGCCGGATCCGCCGCCAGGCCGCCGGCTGCGACAGGCCCAGGCGTCGCCCGAGCTCGCCCGCCGACAGCGTGCCATCCCCCGACAGCGCCCGCAGGATCGCCCGGTCGGTGTCGTCAAGATCAATCACAGCGGCAGTCCTCCGCTGTCCTTGATGGTCGCCACCAGCATCAGCGCCTCCACTTCGGCGATATGCGGCAGGGTCAGGATGCGGTCGCGGTAGATGCCGGTCCAATGCCCCATGTCCCGCGCGATCACCGTCAGCCGCACATCGACCCGGCCAAGGAAGGTCTCGATGAAGGTCACCTCCGGCACCTCCCGCGCGGCTGCGATGAACTCGTCGAAGGCGCGGGGGTTGGTCTTGTCCAGCGTGAAGCGCAACGAAACCTCCACGGCATAGCCCAGCGCCCGCCAGTCGATCACCGCCGCCTCGGCCCGGATCACGCCCGCCGTCCGCAGCCGGTCCAGCCTGCGCCACAGCGTCGCCCCGGTCACTCCGGCCCGTTCCGCCAGCGCCGCGCGGTCCAGGCCCGGCTCCGCCAGCCAATGCCGCAGGATGCGGCGGTCGGTGTCATCAAGCATGATCTTTTCGCCAGTCCGACTTTGCAAGCATGATCCTTTGCGAAAGATTGCGAAAAAGTCAAACAATGTACGGTCTCGCGCCCGGCATCCCCTATCCTGCCGCCATCACAGGCAATGGAGGACACCATGCGCGTTTACTACGACCGCGACTGCGACGTGAACCTGATCAAGAACACCAAGGTCGCCATCCTCGGCTACGGGTCGCAAGGCCACGCCCACGCCCTGAACCTGCGCGATTCGGGCGCGAAGAGTGTCGTCGTCGCCCTCCGCGAAGGCTCCCCTTCGGCGAAGAAGGCCGAGGGCGAGGGTCTGAAGGTCATGGGGATCGCCGAGGCCGCCAAATGGGCCGACCTGATCATGTTCACCATGCCCGACGAATTGCAGGCCGCCACCTACAGGCAATATGTCCACGACAACTTGCGCGAAGGGGCCGCCATCGCCTTCGCCCACGGCCTCAACGTCCACTTCGGGCTGATCGAGCCGAAGAAGGGCGTCGACGTCATCATGATGGCCCCGAAGGGCCCCGGCCACACCGTGCGCGGCGAATACACCAAGGGCGGCGGCGTGCCCTGCCTTGTCGCCGTCCACCAGGACGCGACCGGCAAGGCGATGGAACTTGGCCTCTCCTATTGCTCGGCCATCGGCGGCGGGCGCTCAGGCATCATCGAGACCAACTTCCGCCAGGAATGCGAAACCGACCTCTTCGGCGAGCAGGCCGTCCTCTGCGGTGGCCTGGTGGAGCTGATCCGCATGGGCTTCGAGACTCTGGTCGAGGCCGGGTACGAGCCGGAAATGGCCTATTTCGAATGCCTGCACGAGGTGAAGCTGATCGTCGACCTGATCTACGAAGGCGGCATCGCGAACATGAACTACTCGATCTCGAACACCGCCGAATACGGCGAATACGTCTCCGGCCCCCGCATCCTGCCCTATGACGAGACCAAGGCCCGGATGAAGGCGGTCCTGCGCGACATTCAGACCGGCAAGTTCGTCCGCGACTTCATGCAGGAGAACGCCGTCGGCCAGCCCTTCTTCAAGGCGACCCGCCGGATCAACGACGAACACCAGATCGAGAAGGTCGGCGAAAAGCTCCGCGCCATGATGCCCTGGATTTCCAAGGGCAAGATGGTCGACAAGGCCCGGAACTGACCCGAACCGAAGGTCAGGACCATCAAAGGGGGGCGGCGACGCCCCCTTTTTCGCAGGCCGCTTGACGTCCCCCGAACGCGCTGCAACCTTCGGCCTCCGTAGCCGGGACCGCAGCCGAGGACGCCATGCCCACCCTTCTGATCCTGATGCCGACCGGCGGGCAGATCCACACGCCGGCGGTTCTCAGCCTCATCGGCCTGACCCAGGCCCTGCCGAAGCGCGGCATCGGCTTTGCGATGAAGACCTATGAATGGTCGGACCTGGTGATCTCGCGCAACTACCTCATGTCCTACTTCCTGGCGCAGAAGCACTTCAGCCATGCGCTTCTCCTCGACAGCGACATGAGCTATGCGCCCGATCTCGTCTTCGACCTTATGGCCTTCGACGCCGATTTCACCTGCGCGCCCTATCCGCAGCGCCAGATGCGCTGGCAAGTTCTCCGCAGCCTCATCGAACGCGAGGCGGCCAAGCCCCAGGCGGACCGTGCCCCGACCGACCGGCTTCTGGCCGAGAGCCTGCGCTACAACATCTCCGAGGTGTTCGAAGCCGGGGACCCCTGGCCCTACGAGGTGCGAAACGGCTTTCGCAAGGTCCCCGGCGCGGGCACCGGCTTCATGCTGATCCGTCGCGCGGTGCCGGAACGGATGGTCGAAGCCGGGGCTGCCGTCCCGGTTCCGGGCTTCAACGGGCCGGGCTATCCCGGTGCCGACTTCCATGACTTCTTCAGCCATCTGCGCGGCCGTGGCGGTGCGGTGATGCACGGCGAGGACACCTCCTTCTGCCGCCGCTGGATCGACGGCTGCGGCGGCGAGATCTGGTGCCACGAAACCGCGAAGGTCACGCACCACGGCAGCCTGGCCTATCCCGGCGACTATGCGCTGGCGACCAAACCGCGGTCCCCGTGACTGCTTTTCGTTGACGTCGTCTCTCCGCGCGTCCGTTCCGACGAGAAGACGAAGTCGAACGAGGAGGCGTGGCAGACGGCGGTCGACGCCGCTTCGTCTCACCCGCCGCCCGCCCTCCGCAGCGCAGCCATTGCCTCGGGCGGCCAGAGGGTCGTATCCTGCGGCCAGATGCGGTTCTCGGCCTCGCCCATCACATGCCAGATCGCAAAGACCTGCTCGCTCTCCCGATGCAGATAGAGGATGGCAAAGTCCGCGTCGCAGGTGAATTTCAGGCAGGCTTGACCAAGGTATCCCTCTGGCGTCAGGTCGCCGGAGCCAAGGTCGGAAATCCGCTCGGCGAAGACGGGATAGTCGGCTCCCAGCCCGGCCTGCAGCGCCTGCAGCACCGGGGCCAGCTTCATCGCCTCAACCGGATGCGCCCCGCCAAGTGTCGACAGGGCTTCCCAGCCGCTGCCCGCGTCAGCGCCGAACTCCTCGGGCAAGGCTTCGGTCAGCCCGCTCACCGGGTTCCAGACCCAGATCTCGCCCGGCTCGGACGGCAAGGGCTCGGTCGAAAAGACCAGCGCCTCGGGCTGGACCTGCAGCGTGAACTCGCGGCAACTGTCCAGTGGACCGTAGAGCCGCGGGTCTGCGCCTTCGGGCAGGGCCAGCACGAACGGCGCGGCCCCGCAGGCATTGCCGCCCGACCCGGCGACTCCGGTGACGACCGTCATCCCGCCGACCGTCTGCGTCGCCTCGTCAAGGTAGATCACCCCGTTCTCGTGCAGCACCTCGCCATCGACCAGAAGGGCCGCGCTGCCCAGGCCGTCGTCCCTGACCTCAAGCGCATGGCCCGCAACGGTCAGCCCCTCGGCCATGGCAGACGTGTGCCAAAGCACCGCCAGCACCCCGGCCAGATGTCCGATCTTCCGCATTGCAAGCCTCGCTTTCATTGGTCGCCTTCCGGACCATGCCCCAGTGCCATGCCGTTGTGCCAGGGTGGAAAGCCTGACCTTCTGCCCTTCCGCAAAAGGTTAAGACCACGCTAATGCGCGCCGCCAAGCCATTGAAATCCAAGGAAACGAAAAGGCGCCCACGCGTGGGCACCCCCGGTCAGACCGCAGCTTCCACCGCCCCCACGATCTCGTCCACCACGGCCGCCAGCAGGGCCTCATCCTCGCAGTCCGCCATGACCCGGATCAGCGGCTCCGTCCCCGATTTCCGGATCAGGATGCGGCCCCGA
>JBIJDO010000077.1:0-9462 GCA_044344105.1 Tabrizicola sp. | reverse complement strand
AGCTGATCGGTCAGGCGGAAGAGCTGATCGTCCTGTGCGACAGCACGAAATTCGCGGCGCGGTCCAGCCTGCTGCTGTGCCCTCTCGCACGCATTCACACCGTCATCACCGATGACGGCATTTCCGACCGGGACGCCGAAATGCTGGCGCGGGCGGATATCCGGCTGATCGTGGCGCAGGTTGGCGTCGCGGACAGAACTGCCGATCGCGCCGGCGAAGCCTGACGCGATACACCGCTCACAGGGAGGAAAACGGATGAGCATTCTGAGAAAGGTCCTGACGACCGCTGCCTTGGCCACAGCCTTGCTGACACAGGCCGCTGCGGCCGAGGCCGTGAAGATCGCGCTGGTGGTCAAGGCGCTGGGGATCGGTTTCTTCGAGGCCGCGAACAAGGGTGCCGAGGAGGCCGCGAAGGAGCTGGGCGATGTCGAGATCATCTACACCGGCCCGACCGACACGACGGCGGAGGGCCAGATCGAAGTGATCAACGCCCTGATCGCGCAAGGGGTCAACGCCATTGCCATTTCGGCCAATGACAAGGACGCGCTGGTTCCCGCGCTGCAGAAGGCGATGGAGCGGGGCATCACGGTGATCAGCTGGGATTCGGGCGTGGCCCCCGAAGGCCGCCAGATGCACCTCAACCCCTCATCCAACGCGCTGATCGGCAACACGATCATCAAGCTTGCCGCCGACAACATGGGCGGCGACGGCGGCGAGGTGGCGATCCTTTCCGCTTCTGCCACGGCCACGAACCAGAACACCTGGATCGAGGAAGCCAAGAAGGTGCTGCCGAACTATCCCGGTGTCACCCTCGTCGATGTGGTCTACGGCGACGACCTTGCGGACAAATCCTACCGGGAAGCACAGGGCCTGATCGCCAAGTATCCGAACCTCGAAGCGATCATTGCTCCCACCACGGTCGGAATCCTTGCCGCAAGCCAGGCCGTCACCGATGCCGGGCTGATCGGCAAGGTCAATGTCACCGGCCTGGGCCTGCCGTCCGAAATGGCGGGCGCGGTCGAATCGGGCGCGACGAAGTCCTTCGCGATCTGGAACCCGATCGATCTGGGCTATGCGGCGACCATGCTGGCCTACAACATCAACAAGGGTGCTGCGACAGGTGCAGGTGCCGAGATTCCGATGGGCCGGATGGGCGCTGCCAAGCTGGACGAAAACGGCGAGGCGGCAATGTCCGACCCATTCACCTATGACGCCTCGAACATCGCCGAGTTCAAGTCGATCTTCTGATCAAGCCTGACAGGTCTTGGCCCGGCGGACGCGGTCTGCCGGGCCGTCCTTCGAAAAGGTCGCCTGATGAATCCCGTCCTGTCCCTGCGCGGCATTTCCAAGTCTTTCCCGGGGGTCAAGGCGTTGCAGTCGGTGCAGCTGGACCTCTATCCCGGCGAAGTGACCGCCCTCGTGGGCGAGAACGGCGCTGGCAAATCGACCATCGTCAAGGTTCTGACCGGCATCTACCAGCCGGACGAAGGCACGATCTCGGTCGATGGGGTCGCCACCCGTTTTCCCACGCCCGACGCGGCAAGCCGGGCTGGCGTCACGGCCATCCATCAGGAAACCGTGCTTTTCGACGAAATGACGGTCGCCGAGAACATCTGGCTTGGCCATGCGCCAAAGGGGCGGTTCGGGCTGATCGACCTTGCCGCCCAGCGGGCGGGGGCGGAACGGATCCTCGCCTCCATCGGCGCGCGGCTGGACCCGGACCTGAAGCTGAAAGAGCTCGGGATCGCCTCGAAGCACCTGGTCGCCATTGCGCGGGCCCTGTCGATCGAAGCGCGCGTCGTCATCATGGACGAACCCTCGGCGGCGCTCAGCCACAAGGAGATCCAGGAACTTTACGAGCTGGTCGAGGCGCTGAAGGCCCAGGGCAAGGCGATCCTCTTCATCAGCCACAAGTTCGACGAGATCTTCCGCATTGCCGACCGCTACACCGTGTTTCGCGATGGCCAGTTTGTTGGCGAGGGCCGGATCGCGGATGTGACCGAGGGTCAACTGGTCCAGATGATGGTCGGTCGCGCCGTGGACCAGATCTTCCCGGACCGGGCGCACAACATCGGCGACGAAGTGCTGACCGTCGCCGGATACGCCCATCCGACCGAATTTTCCGACATCGGCTTCTCCTTGCGCCGGGGCGAGATTCTGGGATTCTACGGCCTCGTCGGTGCGGGGCGCTCCGAAGTCATGCAGGCCCTGTTCGGCATCACCAAGCCGTCGAAAGGCGTCTGCCGGATCGATGGCAAGATTGTCGTCCTGCGCTCGACCGCCGAGGCGATTGCGGCGGGAATCGTCTATGTCCCGGAAGATCGCGGGCGGCAGGGGACGGTCAAGGGTCTGCCGATCTATCAGAATGTCACGCTGCCCAGCCTGCACCAGACCAGCCGGGCGGGATTTCTGCGGATGGCCGAAGAGCTTGCCCTCGCCCGGTCCTACACCCGGCGGCTTGACCTGCGCGCGGCGGCACTTGATCAGGATGTCGGCCTCCTGTCCGGGGGCAACCAGCAGAAGGTGGTGATCGCCAAATGGCTTGCCACCAGGCCGCGCGTGATCATTCTTGATGAACCGACCAAGGGGATCGACATCGGGTCGAAAGCCGCCGTCCATGCCTTCATGGCCGAACTGGCCGCCGAGGGTCTGGCCGTGATCATGGTGTCCAGTGAAATCCCCGAGGTGCTTGGCATGTCCGACCGCGTCATCATCATGCGCGAAGGCCGGATCGTCCGTGAGGTGACCGACGCGGAAATGACGCCCGAAACCCTGGTTCGCGCCGCCGCCGGACTGCAGGAGGCCGCATGACCTCGGTCTTCAAGTCGCGCGAACTCCTGCTGGTCATGGTCATCCTTGTTCTGACCGCAGGCATCGCGCTCCGGTTTCCGGCGTTTGTCGCGCCGTCCAACCTCGCGAATGTGTTCAACGACACCGCACCTCTGATGATCCTGGCCGTCGGCCAGATGATCGTGATCCTGACCAAATGCATCGACCTGTCGGTCGCGGCCACCCTTGCCCTGACCGGCATGGTCGCGGCCCTTCTGAACGGTATGGGCGTACCGCTGGTCCTGATCGTGCCCATCGCCGTCGGTCTTGGACTGGTGCTCGGCATGATCAACGGGCTTCTGGTCTGGAAGGCCGGGATCCCCTCCATCGTCGTGACGCTCGGCACCATGACCATCTACCGCGGCATCATTTTCCTGATGACCGACGGCAAGTGGATCAACGCGCATGAGATGACCGAGAGCTTCAAGGCCCTGCCGCGCCTGAATGTCCTTGGCTTGCCGGTGATGGGCTGGACCGCGGTCGCGATCCTTTTGCTCTTCGGCCTTGTCCTGACGCGGACGGTCACGGGCCGGTCGCTTTACGCTGTGGGCGGCAACCCGCATGCCGCCGTCTATGCCGGCATCGACGTCGGGCGGACACAGTTCGTGGCCTTCGCGATCTCGGGCGCGCTGGCGGGGCTGACCGGCTATCTCTGGGTCAGCCGCTATGCCGTGGCCTATGTCGACGTGGCCGGCGGGTTCGAGCTTGACGTCGTCGCCGCCTGTGTCATCGGCGGCATCTCGATTGCCGGGGGCGTGGGCACCGTGACGGGCCTGTTCCTTGGCTGCCTGTTCCTTGGCATCATCAAGAACGCTCTGCCGGTCGTCGGGATCTCGCCCTTCTGGCAGATGGCGATCTCGGGGACGGCCATCATCCTTGCGGTGGCGTTCAACGCGCTGCAGAACCGGACACCGGGCCGGATCATCCTGAAACGGGCCGACGCATGACCGCCCCATCCGCGCACCAGATCGTGCCGGACCGGCTGCAGACCGGCCTCTCCCGCTTCCTGCGCAGCTGGGAAGCCTTGCTGATCGTCGTCTTCGCGCTGGTGTTTCTGGCCAACGCACTTGCCTCGCCCTATTTCCTGAACGTCTGGAACCTGTCCGATGCGACTTTCAACTTCACCGAAAAGGCGATGATCGCGCTGGCGATGGCGATGCTGATCATCGCGGGCGAGATCGACCTGTCCGTCGCGTCCATCATGGCACTTGCCTCGACCGCGATGGGTCTGGTGATGACCGCCGGTTTCGGGACACCCGTCATTGCCCTGACCGGGCTGGCGGTGGGCCTCCTCTGCGGGGCGGTGAACGGGGTGCTGGTGGCCGGACTGAAACTGCCCTCCATCGTCGTCACCATCGGCACCATGAGCCTCTTTCGCGGCATCAGCTTCATCATCCTTGGCGACCAGGCCTTCACCGGCTATCCGAAATCCTTCGCCTTCTTCGGTCAGGGCTATGTCTGGTGGGTGTTCTCGTTCGAACTGGTGCTCCTTGCCGGGATGGCCGTGGGCTTCTGGGCGCTCCTGCACCGCTCCACCTTTGGCCGCGCGGTCTATGCCATCGGCAACAACCCCACTGCGGCGCTCTTCTCGGGCATCCGCGTCGATCGCGTCCGCTTCATCCTGTTCCTGCTGACCGGCCTGACCTCGGGCATTGCCGCGGTCTGCCTGACCTCGCGCCTTGGCTCGACCCGGCCCTCCATCGCCACCGGGATGGAGCTTGAAATCGTGACCATGGTCGTCCTCGGCGGTGTCAGCATCCTCGGCGGGTCAGGCGGCATTCCGGGCGTCGTCCTGGCCGCCGTGATCATGGGGATGGTGACCTTCGGCTTCGGCCTTCTGAACGTGCCGGGCATCGTGATGTCGATCTTCCTCGGACTTCTCCTGATCGGCGTCATTGCCGTGCCCCGGCTGATCTGGAGGAAATGATGGAGCGATACGCCTTCAGGATGCAACTGAACCCCGGCTGCGAGGCGGAATACAAGCGCCGACACGATGCGATCTGGCCCGAGTTGGTCGATCTCCTGCACCAGGCCGGGATCAGCGACTATTCGATCTTCCTTGACCCCGAGACCCTCGTCCTCTTCGGGGTGCTCTCGCGTGCACCGGACCACCGGATGGAAAGCCTGCCAAAGAGCGAAGTCATGCAGCGCTGGTGGGCGCACATGGCCGACATCATGCAGACCCATCCGGACAACGAACCCGTGGCACTGCCGCTGGTGCCCGTCTTCCACATGCCCTGATGCGCCACATCGCCGTCATCGACATCGGCAAGACCAATGCCAAGCTGGCCCTGGTGCGGGCCGAGGACCTTCAGGAACTGGCGGTGGTCACCCATCCCAACCGGGTGCTGCCGGGACCGCCCTGGCCGCATTTCGATCTTGAGGCGATCTGGGCCTTCATGCTTTCCGGTCTTTCGCAAATCCATGCCGACCACGGGATCGACGCGATCTCGGTCTGCACCCACGGCGCCGCAGCGGTGTGCCTGGGTGAGGGTGGCGGCATCGCCGCACCGATGCTAGACTACGAACACACCGGACCTGCGGCACTGGCCGCCGAATACGATGCAATGCGTCCCGGCTTCGCCGAAACCGGCTCGCCGCGCCTTTCGGGGGGGCTCAACCTCGGCGCACAGCTGCACTGGATGTTCAAGACGGACACGACCCTGCGGTCCCGCGCCCGGCAGATCGTCACCTATCCGCAATTCTGGGGCGCAAGGCTGACGGGCAGAACGGCCTGCGATCTTTCGTCGCTTGGCTGTCACACCGATCTCTGGAACCCCTGGGAAGGGCGCTATTCCAGCCTGGTGGACCGGCTTGCCATCGCCGGGATCATGGCCCCCGCGCGGTCGCCGGGCGAAAGGCTTGGCGGCCTTCTGCCGGACGTGGCGGCGCGGACCAGCCTGCCCTCCGGTCTGCCGGTCAGCGTGGGCATCCACGATTCCAACGCCTCGCTCTATCCGCATCTGCGGTCGCGCACCGCGCCCTTCTCGGTGGTCTCGACCGGGACCTGGGTCGTCTGCATGGCGGTGGGGGGTGACCGGGTCGTCCTTGATCCGCAGCGCGATGTACTGGTCAACGTCAACGCTCTGGGCGATCCCGTGCCATCGGCCCGGTTCATGGGCGGGCGCGAGTTCGAGACCCAGATCCCCGACGCCCAGGCGTCCGTCACCGATGCGGACAGGCAGCAGGTGCTAAAGCGCGGCATCGCCCTGCTGCCTGCCGTCGAACCAGGGTCCGGCCCCTATGCGGGCCGACAGGCCCATTGGCTCGGCGCTGCCGAAACATCCGGCCAGCGGCTGGCAGCAGTGTCCTGGTACCTCGCCATGATGACCGACACCTGCCTGCGCCTGACCGGCGCAAAGGGTCCGGTGATCGTCGAAGGCCCCTTTGCCCGCAACCGTGACTACCTCGACATGCTGGCCTGCCTCAGTCCGGGCGGGGTCGAAACCGCAGCTTCGGCGACCGGAACCTCGGTCGGAGCAGCACTTCTGCTGATCGACCGCGTCGTGCCGTCGGGCACGACGCCCCATGTTCCGGCAGGCCCCCTGTCCGGGTATCGCAGCTATGCCGATGTCTGGCGCGCCATGGTCGAGGGTGAGGACCCGCCCGGATG
This sequence comes from Tabrizicola sp., assembly GCA_044344105.1. Classification (GTDB taxonomy): domain Bacteria; phylum Pseudomonadota; class Alphaproteobacteria; order Rhodobacterales; family Rhodobacteraceae; genus Tabrizicola. The sequence goes on along the minus strand of JBIJDO010000077.1, from coordinate 3,020 downwards.
ACAAATCCGGTCATCCGGCCCATCGCGCTTGTCGCGGTCCTGACCTTCGGTATCCTGTGTGCATGCTTCGCACGCGCCCCGAACTTGGTCTGGTCACGGCGGCCTTCCTGACCGCGCCAGCGGCGATGGCCGAGGTGCGGGCTGTGCTGGTCGGCGCGGCGGATTACCTGACCCTAGACGCCGACCTCAGGGGACCGGCCAACGACGCCCGCCTGATGGCCGAGACGCTGGTCCTCAGGGGGGTCGATCCCGGTCGGATCACGGTCCTGTCCTCCGATGCGACCGGGCTGCCGCAGGGGGCCATCACCGGGCAACCGCTGCGCGCCGACATCCTTGCCGCACTTGAGGCAGCGGCGCAGGCGTCCGTTCCGGGTGACACGCTGGTCTTCTACTTCTCCGGTCACGGCTCCCAGGCGCCCGACATGTCCGGCGACGAAGGCGGGGGCTATGACGAGATCTTCCTTCCCGTCGATGCCGCGGGCTGGAACGGCGCGATCGGCGCGGTCGAGAATGCCATCCTCGACGACGAACTGCAGCTCTGGGCGCAAGGTGCGCTGTCCCGGGGCGTCAAGGTCGTCGGCCTGATCGACGCCTGCTTTTCCGCGACGGGTTTCCGCTCCCTCGGCGGAGCCGGGGCCGCCAAGGTGATCGATGCGGCCGAACTTGGCATCCCCGACGATCCGGACGCCGGCATCGAACGGCCGGCCCCGACGCTGAGCGGCGAATTCGTGTTCCTCTATTCCTCGCAATCCGACCAGCGCTCCTTCGAGTTTCCCCTTGCCGATGGCGTCACCTGGCAGGGCGAGTTCACCCTGCGGCTGGCCGAGGCTTTGCGGACCGCGCCCGATGCCAGCTGGGCGCAGGTCCTGGCAGCCGCAACCGAAACCATGGCGCAGGGTCCGGCCCGGCAAATGCCCGATGGCGAAGGGCCGCTCCTGCAGGCGCGGGTCTTCGGCGATGGCATGGCTGCGGCCCGGATGCCGGTGGTCGGAGACAGGATCGAAGCGGGCCTCCTGCAAGGGCTGGCCGAAGGGGCGGAGGTTGCGCTTTACGCTTCCCCCTCGGGCGGCGCGGCGCTGGCTGTCCTGCCCCTGGGGCAGGTGACGGCCCGCGAAGCGACCGTAACGGGACCGGTGCCCCCATCCGCCGCCTGGGCCGAACTTGTCAGCGCCCCGCCGCCCCGCCCGCTGACCCTTGCCGCTCCGGTTCCGGCCGATCCGTCGGACGGGTTCGACTATGGCCCCTGGCTTTCCGCCCTTCCCCCTGCCGCAGAACCGCCCGACCTCGTGCCCATCCTGACCGAAGGAGGCGTGGCCCTGGCCGGGCCGGACGGCACCCTTGATCCGGCGGGACCGGGGTCATCCCCGCGCATCAGGCCCGAGGTTGGCGAATCCATCGCGGATGCCGTCGCGCGCAGCCTAAACACCGCCGCCCACGGATTGCGCCTGCGCGAGACGCTGGCCGGAGCGGCAGGGCGCAGCCTGACCGGCAAGGCCCCGGTCAGCATGACGCTCGACCGTCGCGCGGCGGCGGGGACCTGCGATCGGCCCGGACCCGCCGCCCCGTTCGATCCCGCCCTGCCGGTGTTCCCCTGCGACCAGCTTTGGCTGACCCTGACCAATACCGGCGGCAAGGCACAGGATGTCACGGTGCTTTACTTCACGGTGGATTTCGTCGTGCAGCCGATCTGGCCGCGTCAGGGCCTCGTCAACCGCATCGCCCCCGGCGAAAGCGTGCGCGTCGGCCTGCAGATCGAAGAGACAAGCGCCGCCGGGCTGGAAGAGCTCTGGGTCCTCGCGGTGCCCGCCGACCCCGACGCCCCGCGTGTCGACCTGACGCGCCTCGCCTCGCCTGCAACGACCCGCGCCTATGCCGGGGCAGCCGACCCGATGTCGCTCTGGCTCGAAGCCCGGCTGGAGCCCGATGCGGTCAGCCGGGGCTTTACTTTGAAACCGGCACCGCTGAGCATGATCCGCCAGGTGCTGCGCGTGAAACCCGGGGCGGACAAACCTGCCCAAGCCAAGGAAGACTGAAATGATCTTCAAAGCCCTGTCCGTCGCCTCCCTGCTTCTTTCCGCAGCACCGGCCACTGCCGAAGACGGTGCGGGTTTCTCCGCTCCGGGCATGACCCTCTCCGCCTCGCCCTTCGACTATGCCCGATCCGGCGCCAAGGCAGAACGGGCCAGGGCCGCCGGACCCGCCGGTGCCAAGGTGATCGGCGGCGAGGTCGCGGCGGATGGGGCCTGGCCCTGGCAGGTCGCCCTTCTGGTGGGCGGCGCTCCGGTCGGGACCGACAGCCAGTTCTGCGGAGGCTCGATGGTTCTTGACCGCTGGGTCCTGACCGCAGCGCACTGCATCAACCTGCAGCAGGAGGACGGCAGCTTTGCCGATCTTTTGCCGCAGGATGTCTCGGTCCTGGTGGGCACCAACCGGCTCGCTCCGGGTCTCGGGGATCTCGTTCCGGTCGAGGCGATCTTCCGTCACCCGTCCTATGACGGCACGAAGTTCGACTTCGACATCGCGCTGATCCGGCTCTCACGCGCGCCGCAGGTGCCTTACCAGACGGTCGAGGTGCCGGACGAAGGCTATGGCGATATCCTGAACCGGCAGGGTGTGACGACCATCGTGACGGGCTGGGGCCTGCAGGAAGGGGCCGCCCCGTCGCCCGAGCTGCGCCAGGCCGAAATCCAGGTGCTCGACCGCGCAATGTGCAACGCTGCGATGCTTGAGGCCCGGGCCGAAGATGCCGCCGGCGGCTTCGGCTATGCCGCGCAGACCCTTGGCGTGGCCGATCAGGACGCCCTCGCGATCTGGGACCAGCTTCTCGCCCTCGCTCCGGAGCCGGTCAGCGAGAACATGATCTGTTCGGGCACCTTCGAGGGCGGCAAGACCTCGTGCAACGGCGATTCGGGCGGTCCGCTGGTCATTCCCGTCGAAGGCGGCGGCTATATCCAGGCCGGGATCGTCAGCTGGGGCCTCTCGGCCAGTTCGGGTCAGGGCTGCGAGGAAACCGCGCTGTT
>JBIJDO010000354.1:0-3595 GCA_044344105.1 Tabrizicola sp. | reverse complement strand
ATCGCGGTCGGCTGGCTGATCGTCGAGGATCTGGTGATGGTGCTGGCCCTGGTCCTGATCCCGCCGCTGGCCGGACTTCTGGGCGGGACCGCGATGCCGGTGGCCGAAGAGGCCGAGATCGTCGCCGATGCCGGCATCGGGATCGGGCCCATCGCCGCGACCGTCCTGATCACGCTGGTCAAGGCGGCCGCCTTCGTCGCGCTGATGCTGATCATCGGCAGGCGGGTCATCCCGTTTGCGCTGCATTTCGTCGCCCACACCCGCTCGCGTGAGCTGTTCCGGCTGGCCGTGCTCGCCATCGCCCTTGGCGTCGCCTATGGCGCGACGAAGTTCTTCGGCGTCTCGTTCGCGCTTGGCGCCTTCTTCGCGGGGATGGTCATGTCGTCCTCGACCCTGTCGCAGCAGGCCATGCGCGAGACGCTGCCCCTGCGCGATGCCTTCGCCGTCCTGTTCTTCGTCTCGGTCGGGATGCTGTTCAATCCCGGCATCCTGGTGTCGCAACCCCTGGCGCTGGTGGCCACGGTCGCGATCATCATCGGGGTCAAGGCGGCGGCGGGGTTCTACCTCGTCAAGCTTCTGGGCCATGGCCGCGACATGGCGCTGTCCATTGCCGCAAGCCTGGCGCAGATCGGCGAGTTCTCGTTCATCCTGATCTCGATGGGGGCCACGCTCAACATCGTCCCGCCCGAGGCGCGCGATCTGGTGGTGGCGGGGGCGATGATCTCGATCCTGGCGAACCCCCTGCTGTTTCATCTTCTGGACAAGCGCGAGGCGCGGAAGGCCGAGGCGCTTCGTTCGACTGCGTCGCCTGATCGCGAGACCCCCGCGAGGAGTGACGAAGTCATCGACGAGCCACCCGCTAGACCGGACGACCCTGCAGCAGTTTCGGACGCTCGCCCGTCAGCCCCGCCGCCTGCCGCATGAAGCCGCGTCGCAGGGAGGGCAGCGCGTTGACCAACCCCATCCCAAGGTCGCGCCCCAGCCGCAGCAGCGGATTGTCGCTGGCAAACAGCCGGTTGACCGTATCCATCCCGAGGGCAAGCGCCGTCGCATCGAACCGCCGCCAGCGCTGATATTCCTCCAGCGCGGCGGGGCTGCCCGGCTCTTCACCGCGACGGCGGGCCAGGATCAGCACCTCGGCCAGTGCCGCCACATCGCGCAGACCAAGGTTCAGCCCCTGCCCGGCAATCGGATGCACCCCATGCGCCGCGTCGCCGACCAGGGCCACGCGGGGGGCGATGAACCGCTCGGCCAAGGACAGCGACAGGGGATAGGTGAACCGCTCTCCCGCCAATGCGATCCCGCCCAGGAAATCGCCGAACCGGGGGCGGAGGACCTCCAGGTATTCTGTGTCCGGCAAAGCCTGGATCGCCGCCGCCATCGCGTCCGTCTCGCTCCAGACGATGCTGGAATGATGCCCGCCCTTCAGCGGCAGGATCGCGAGCGGACCCGAGGGCATGAAGAACTGCTGTGCGATGCCCTGGTGGTCGCGTTCGTGCCGGATCGCCGTCACCAGCGCGGTCTGGCCATAGCCCCAGCCGACCCGCCGGATCCCCGCGCGTTCAGCCGTGCCGGACCCGCGCCCGTCGCAGCCGACCAGAAGTCCGGCGGTCAGCACTTGGCCCGAGGCCAACGTCACCGTCGCACCGGACGCGGCCGTCTCCTGCGCCGCGACCGTCTCGCCGGACAGAAGCGTGATGCCGGGCGCGGACCGCATCGCCTGCAGGAAGGCGGCATAGAGATGCCGGTCCTCCAGCATGTGGCCCATCGGGCCTTCCTCGATCTCGGCGGCGTCGAAATGCAGGAAGAAGGGGGCGGCACCTTCCCCCGCCCGCCCGTCGCTCGCCTTGATCTCGAGGATCGGCTGCGCCTTGTCGGCAATGGACCCCCAGACCCCGATGGCCGTCAGAAGCCGCACCGAGGCGATGGCCAGCGCATAGGCCCGCCCGTCGAACCCGGCCCTGGCCCGCGCGGGGGCGGGGCGGGCATCGACCACCGTCACCCGGAACCCCCCCTGGGCCAGCGCCAGCGCAAGGGCGGGGCCGTTCAGCCCGCCGCCCGCGATCAGGATGTCGGCGTCCCAGCTCATCCGCCCTACATACTCCGCCAGTCCGGATTGTCCATGCGTCGCCAAGCCGCTACCGTCTGGCAAACAAGGGGGGACCCCGATGACCGGCACCTGGGCGAACATGACGGCGGCGGACCTTGGGCGCGAGATCGGGCAGGGCCGCATCCACCCGGTCGAGCTGACCGAGTTCTTTCTGGACCGGGTCGAAGGTCATGCCCTCGCCCCGCGCATTTACGCCCGCGCCACTCCGATCCGCGCGCGCGGCGAGGCGATGGCCGCTGCGTCACGCGCCAAGGCGGGGTTGCGCAAGGGGCTGCTCGACGGGGTGCCGGTCAGCTGGAAGGACCTGTTCGACACTGCTGGCGTCGCGACCGAGGCGGGATCGGCGCTGCTGAAGGGCCGCACGCCGGACCGCGACGCGACCGTGCTGGAAACCGCGACGCTGCAGGGCCTCGTCTGCCTTGGCAAGACGCATATGTCGGAGCTGGCCTTCTCGGGCCTTGGCCTGAATCCGGTGACGGCCACGCCGCCCTGCCTGAACGATGACCGGGCCGTGCCGGGCGGGTCCTCTTCCGGGGCTGCGGCATCGGTGGCATTCGGGTTGGCTCCAGCGGCCATCGGGTCCGACACCGGTGGTTCGGTCCGCATCCCGGCGGCCTGGAACGACCTCGTCGGTCTGAAGACCACGCATGGCAGCCTGCCGATGTCCGGCACGGTGCCCCTTTGCGCGCGTTTCGATACCATCGGACCGCTGGCGCATTCGGTCGAGGATTGCGCGCTTCTGCTGCAGGGCATCAGCGGCGGTCGGGCGATTGACCTTGCGGGGGCTACACTCGCAGGTGCCCGGCTTGCAGTCCTTGAGACCGTCGCCCTTGACGATCTGCGCGACCGCCCTGCCAGGGGCTTCGAGGATGCGGTCGCGCGCCTTGCCCATGCGGGGGCGTCGATCGCCCGGGTCAAGGCCCCGGAAGTCGCCGAAGCGATGTCGCTTGCCGCGACCCTCTTCACCTGCGAGGCCTATGCCATCTGGCGAGACACCATCGAGACCGCGCCGCAGAAGATGTTCCCCCGCATCCTGGAACGTTTCCGATCGGGAGCGAACGTGCCGGCCGTCGACTACATCGCCGCCTGGCGTAGGCTGGACGCGATCCGCGGCATCTGGGCTGAACGGACGGCCGCCTTCGACGCGGTCCTGCTGCCGACCTCGCCCATCCTTCCGCCCGAGGCCAACCGGCTGATGACCGATGACGCCTATTATGTGACCGAGAACCTCCTTGCCCTGCGCAACACCCGGATCGGCAATCTGATGGGTGTCTGCGCCCTGACCCTGCCGACCTCGCAGCCGTCCTGCGGGATCAGCCTGATGGCGGGGCCGGGGCAGGAGGTGCGGCTTCTGCGGCTGGGGGCTGCGGCGGAACGGGCGCTCCTCTGAAGCCCCGCTCCTCGCTTGACTTCGTCCGCTCCTCGCTGCGCAATGTCCGAGGAGAGGACGAAGCCACACGACGCGGCGATGCCTCAGGTCCGGTG
>JBIJDO010000217.1:0-5424 GCA_044344105.1 Tabrizicola sp. | reverse complement strand
CAGCTGTTCGGCCAGCATCACCCGCACCAGCATGTGCGGCCAGACCATGCGGCCAAGGCTGATGACCAGATCGGCGCGTGCGCGCAAGTCCGGGTCCACCCCGTCCGCACCGCCGATGACAAAGGCCGCATCCTGCCGACCGGCATCCCGCCAGCCGGCGAGAGACTGCGCGAATTCGGGGCTGGAAAGCGTCTTCCCGCGTTCGTCGAGGACGCAGAGCGCCGCACCGTCCGGGATCACGCGGGACAGGAGCGCGCCCTCTGTCCCCATTCCGCCGCCCTTCCTGTCTTCGACTTCGTGCTCGGACGCAGGGCCCAGGCCCAGGGGACGCCCGGTTCGCGCAAGCCGCCCGAGATAGTCGTCGATCAGGTCGCGCTCGGGCCCGGCCCGCAGACGGCCCACGGCGCAGAGATGAAGCCGCATCAGGCCTTGGCAGCGCGGGTCGCGGCACCCGCCGGAAGCCACATCTTCTCAAGCTGGTAGAACTCGCGCACTTCCGGGCGGAAGACATGGACGATGACATCGCCCGCGTCGATCAGCACCCAGTCGCCGGTCTCCTTGCCCTCCATGCGGACCGAGACCCGCAGGTCCTGCTTCAGCCGGTCCGCCAGCTTTTCCGAGATGGACGCCACCTGCCGCGACGACCGCCCCGAGCAGATCACCATGTAATCCGCCACGTCCGACCGCCCGCGCAGGTCGATCTCGACGATATCCTCGGCCTTGTCGTCATCGACGGACTTCAGGACCAGGTCCAGGACGGCTTGCGAGCTCTGGGCGGCGGCGGGGTCTTCGGCATGGGCCGGGCGCGGACCGACCGGAAGGCCGGTGGCAGGATCAGAATGCGACAGGACAGTGTCCTCCAACGAAGCGCGGCCAGGACGGTTCCGACGGCAGGCCCCCGCGCCGGGCCTGCGGGTCAAGACTAGCACCGGGGCGGTGCAATCTCAACCGAAGGCGGGCGGGTACGCCTTATTCCGCGCCATGGCAAGGGGGTCGCCACGCCTCTTGACGACGGGATCGCCGTCCGATTCGCTTTATCGGCAACCATTTGTGGTGGATCGACCCGGAACCGTTGGCCGGTGACTGGCCCGAGCCCAGCATCGCAAGGGCGGTCTTCGCGGGCGAAAGCCGGGTATGGCATCCGATGTGCGGGTCCATTGGCCATCGGGCCTGGCATGTCCGGGCAGCGCCAGCCTGTCATGGCTCTGTCCTTGCCTGACCGTCCTTTCGGGCGTATATCGCGGCCATGTCCGGGTTCATCTACTTCAACATCACCGATCACGCGCGGCTTCCGGCCCGCTTCTTCGGCATGACCCGCAGCGTCCTCGCCCGCGCCTGAAGCCTGCCTTCCGCCGCGTGCCTTTTCGACTTTCAAGCCATCCCGAATGATAGGTGAGAGCCATGGCTCCTCGTACGCTCTATGACAAGATCTGGGACGACCATGTCGTCCATCAGGCCGAGGACGGCACCTGCCTCCTCTACATCGACCGGCACCTGGTCCACGAAGTGACCAGCCCCCAGGCTTTCGAGGGCCTGCGGATGTCGGGCCGCAAGGTTCGGGCGCCGGAAAAGACCATCGCGGTGCCCGACCACAACGTGCCGACGACGCTGGACCGCGCCAATGCCGCGACCATGACGGAGGACAGCCGCATCCAGGTGGCGGCGCTTGACAAGAACGCGCGCGATTTCGGGATCAACTACTATCCGGTGTCCGACGTGCGGCAAGGCATCGTCCACATCGTCGGGCCGGAACAGGGCTGGACCCTGCCGGGGATGACGGTCGTCTGTGGCGACAGCCATACCGCCACGCATGGGGCCTTCGGCGCGCTGGCGCATGGGATCGGCACTTCGGAGGTCGAGCATGTGCTGGCAACCCAGACGCTGATCCAGCGTAAGGCCAAGAACATGAAGGTCGAGATCACCGGGTCCTTGCGCCCCGGCGTGACGGCCAAGGACATCACCCTCTCCGTCATTGGTGAGACCGGGACGGCGGGCGGCACCGGCTATGTCATCGAATACTGCGGCCAGGCGATCCGCGAGCTGTCGATGGAAGGCCGCATGACGGTCTGCAACATGGCGATCGAGGGCGGCGCGCGGGCCGGTCTGATCGCCCCGGACGAAAAGACCTTCGCCTATGTCATGGGCCGCCCCCATGCGCCGAAGGGCGCGAAGTGGGAAGCGGCACTCGCCTACTGGAAGACGCTTTACACCGACGAAGGTGCGCAGTTCGACAAGGTCGTCACGATCCGCGGCGAAGACATCGCCCCCGTCGTCACCTGGGGCACCTCGCCCGAGGACGTGCTGCCGATCACCGGCACCGTGCCTGCGCCGGAAAGCTTTGCCGGCGGCAAGGTCGATGCGGCGAAGCGCAGCCTTGACTACATGGGCCTGCAACCCGGCCAGAAACTGACCGACATCGCCATCGACACCGTCTTCATCGGGTCCTGCACCAATGGCCGGATCGAGGACCTGCGGGCGGCGGCGGCGATCCTGAAGGGCAGGAAGATCAAGGTGAAACGCGCGATGGTCGTCCCCGGCTCGGGCTTGGTCCGCGCACAGGCGGAGGAAGAGGGACTGGCGCAGATCTTCATGGAGGCGGGGTTCGAATGGCGGCTTGCGGGCTGCTCGATGTGCCTTGCGATGAACCCCGACCAGCTTCAGCCGGGCGAACGCTGCGCGGCGACGAGCAACCGCAATTTCGAGGGCCGTCAGGGCCGTGGCGGCCGCACGCACCTGATGTCGCCCGCGATGGCTGCGGCGGCGGCGATCACCGGGCATCTCACGGATGTGCGGGAGATGATGGGCCAAGCCGCCTGACGCATGGCAGATCCGGGCATCAGCCAGGTCAGGACCCTTGCCCCCCGGCGGCGGGTTCTGATCATCGCCGAGGCGGCGAACCCGGAGTGGGTTTCGGTGCCCCTGGTCGGCTGGTCCATCGCCAGCGCGTTGCGCGCGCACCATGACGTCCACATCGTCACGCAAGTGCGCAACCGTGACGCATTCCTGCGCGCCGGTCTGGTCGAAGGCACGGATTTCACCGCGATCGACAGCGAGGCCGTCGCACGCCCGATCTGGAAACTGGCCGGGGTGCTGCGGATGGGGCAGGGCAAGGGCTGGACCATGGTGACGGCCTTGTCCTCGGCGCTGTCCTACCCCTACTTCGAGCGCAAGCTCTGGCGGGCGTTCGGCGGGCGGATAAGGGCCGGCGAGTTTGACCTTGTCCACCGCGTCACGCCCCTGACGCCCACCGCGAACAGTCTGATCGCCCCGCGCTGCCGCAGGGCGGGCGTTCCCTTCGTGATGGGTCCCCTGAACGGTGGAGTGCCCTGGCCGAAGGGCTTCGATGCCGAACGGCGGCGCGAGCGGGAATGGCTCAGCTATGTGCGCCGACTGCACAAGTTTTCGCTTGCCCGACTGCGGATGATCCGCGCCACGGCGGCCATCATCTCGGGGTCGCGCCACACGGCGTCAGAGTTCGCTTCGGCGCGGGACCGGGTCAGCCTGATCCCGGAAAACGGCATCGACCCGGCCCGCTTTCCGCCGCGCGCGCCCCTGAGCGGGACGCTTCCCCTGCGCTCAGCCTTCATCGGCAGGCTGGTCCCTTACAAGGGGCCGGACATGCTGATCGAGGCCGCCGAGCCCTTCCTGCGCGACGGCAGCCTGGTGCTGGATATCCTGGGCGACGGGCCGATGATGCCAGTCCTGCAGGCCATGCTAACCGAAAAGGGTCTGGAGAAGGTCGTCACGCTGCACGGCTGGATCGATCACCGTGATCTGCAGGCGAAACTGGCCGCGACGCAGCTTCTGACCTTCCCGTCGGTGCGCGAGTTCGGCGGCGGCGTGGTGCTGGAGGCCATGGCGCTGGGCATCGTGCCGGTCATCGTCGACTATGCCGGACCTGCCGAGCTTGTGACGGCTGACACCGGCATCAAGGTCCCGCTTGGGACGCGGGCCGAGGTCGTCACGGGTTTCCGCGCGGCTCTGGCTGGCCTCGTCGCGGCGCCCGAACGCATCCCGCAGATGTCCGCCGCCGCCGCCCGGCGCGTGGCCGAACATTTCACCTGGGACCAGAAGGCGCGCCAGATCGGCGCAATCTATGACTGGGCCCTTGACCCCACGGGGCCAATCCCGCAACCCGTGCCCCTTGCGGGCGATTGACAGGACAGACCGATGGAAAAATTCACCACGCTTACCGGCATCGCCGCGCCCATGCCGCTGGTCAACATCGACACCGACATGATCATCCCCAAGCAGTTCCTGAAGACCATCCAGCGGTCCGGCCTGGGCAAGAACCTCTTTGACGAGATGCGCTTTGCGCCGGATGGCAAGGAGATCCCGGATTTCGTGCTGAACCAGCCTGCCTACCGCCGCGCCGAGATTCTGGTGGCCGGCGACAACTTCGGTTGCGGCTCGAGCCGGGAGCATGCGCCCTGGGCGCTGCTCGACTTCGGCATCCGTTGTGTGATCTCGACTTCGTTCGCCGACATCTTCTTCAACAACTGCTTCAAGAACGGCATCCTTCCGGTCGTCCTGCCGCAGGCGGCGGTCGATCAGCTGATGGAGGATGCCCGCAAGGGTGCCAATGCGCGGATCACGGTCGACCTGCCGTCCCAGACCGTCACCGCCTCGGACGGCACGAGCTTTGCCTTCGAGGTCGATGCCTTCAAGAAGCACTGCCTTCTGAACGGCCTCGACGACATCGGGCTGACGCTTGAGAAGGCGACCGCCATCGACAGTTTCGAGAAGAAGAACGCGGCCCTTCGCCCCTGGGCCTAAGCCACCGCGTAGCGGGCCAGGAACATGTCCACCGCGCCATGGACGCTGCGGTGGGCGAGGTCGGGGGTGATCGTCTCGGCCATGCCGAAGATCAGCTTTTCGTGGATCGTCGCCTTGCAGAGCTGGGCGAACTGGTCGGCGGCAAGGTCAAGATCGTCGATCGCCAGCTGGCCTGCGGTCACATAGCAGCGCAGATGATGCACCAGCCGGTCGTGGATCAGCCCGGGGCCGAAGTCGTGGAACTGGCGACCAAGACCCGGAAACCGCTCGCCTTCGCCCACCACGATGCGGAACATGCGCTGGCCGAAGTCCGACAGCTGGAACGCGACGATCCGTTCCGCCGCGATGGTCAGCGCCTGCCGGACCGGGATATCGCCTTCGACCATTGCCTCGGCGGCCTCGGTCTGGCGGTGGCACTCGCTGCGTGCAACCTCAAGAAACAGAAGCTGCTTGTCGGGAAAGTACGCATAGATCGTCGCCTTCGACACCCCCGCCTCGCGCGCGATGTCGTCGACCGAGGCGCGTTCGAACCCGTCGCGCATGAAGATCTTGCGTGCGCCTTCCAGCACCTGGTCGAACTTGCGCCCGCGCCGGACACCCTGATCGGACTGGATGTTCATCGGTCCCCCTTCAAGCGACCATAGAACA
>JBIJDO010000052.1:0-11357 GCA_044344105.1 Tabrizicola sp. | reverse complement strand
TGCCGATTGCCGTCCGCCTGGCCATCCTTCAACGCCCCGAGATCCGCGCGCAACTCGCGCAAAAGATGCGCAATCAGATTGTCCGGCTCGTCCGCCATCGCCCTACCCCGCCGCCACTTGCGCACAGCCGCGCGTCTTCCACGCCTGTGCTTCCTTGAGGTATTTCCACCCAAACGCATGGTCGCTGTCGCCATGCGTCTCCAGATGCGCCAGTCGCTCCAGCGCCTCGTCCAGGGTCGGTCGGTGCCCCGCTGGCATCCACCACATGACGAAATGCATCCGGCCCAGCACCTCGAACCACTCCTGCCGCCGCTCATAGAACGTGCGGTGGACGGTGTTGAAGACGAACTGCTCCAGCGTCGCGACGCTTTCCCAGACCGTCAGGTTCGACACGAACTGCGGATCGCCCCCGATCTTGGTCTCGGTGTTCCCCGTCCCCGGTTCGCCCGAGCCTTCCATCATCCAGACGAACCCCGGCATCCGCTTGCCCAGACCGTTCACCCGGTCAAGTGCCGCCATGAACTCGGCCACGCGCGGGTCGTCGGTGGGGGCCAGAAGGCGCCCCACGTTCAATTCGGCCAGATGCATGCCGGGGGGCTGGTTCATTTCGTCGACCTCAGCAGCCGGCCGATCAGGCTGTCCTTGGCGATCTCCTCCTCGCCGATGGCGCAATAGGCGGCCGCGTTGCCCGGCTCGGCCCCGCGTTCCTTCAGGCGCTCGGCGGCAATCGCCTTGCCCTTGGCCTTTTCCTCCTTCGAGGTGACGAAGTCGCGCACCTCCTGCGCAGTGTAGCCCTGTTCCAGCGCATAGTCGCGCAGCTTGGTCAACTCGTTCAGCGCGCGCAGTTTGCGGGCCTCGATCGTCGGACAATTGTCGTCGATGGCATCGCCGATGAACCCTTGGAGCAGGGTATCGACGATCACCGGCTCTTCATTGATCGGCACCAGCGCCAGCGCGGGCGTGGCGGCAAGGGTCAAGGCGAGTGTCAGAGTGCGAAGCATGTTGGCCTCCTTGGTTGCTCGTGCGCAGGAGGTGGGGGCAACCCCCTTTGATATGCCATGACAAACCGCCGTCTTCAGCGCTTTGTGACCGGGGATGACGGCATTCGTCATGCGCAACCCTCCGGATAGACCCACTCGCCCGTGGCGCGGTCGAACCGGTCGTAGATCGAGACCCTGACCGCGCCGCCGCAGGCCGCATCCGCCGCTTTGCGGGCAATGGCCCCGTCCCACATCTGGAACGGCTGGCCGTTGTCGGTGACCCGCACGGGCTCACGCGGCGTGGGACCGGGGGCCGCGCCGACGCAGGCTGCCTGGGCAAGAACCGAAAGGGCCAGCGCCATCCGCATCACTCCGCCGCGACCGCGCTGACGCGGCCGGTCCGCCTGGCCTTGATCCGGTCCTCGATTTCCTCACGGAAGGCGCGGATCAGGCCCTGGATCGGCCAGGCCGCCGCATCGCCAAGGGCGCAGATCGTGTGGCCCTCGACCTGCTTCGTGACGGACAGAAGCATGTCGATCTCCTCGACCTCCGCCTCGCCCCTGACCAGCCGGTCCATCACCCGCATCATCCAGCCGGTGCCCTCGCGGCAGGGGGTGCACTGGCCGCAGCTTTCGTGCTTGTAGAACTTCGACAGCCGCCAGATCGCCTTGATCACGTCCGTGGACTGGTCCATCACGATCACCGCCGCCGTCCCGAGACCGGACCGCTGCTCGCGCAGCCAGTCGAAGTCCATGATCGCGTCGTCGCATTGCGATTGCGTCAGAAGCGGCACCGAGGACCCGCCGGGGATCACCGCCTTCAGGTTCTTCCAGCCGCCCCGGACCCCGCCGCAATGCCGGTCGAGCAGCTCCTTCAGCGGGATCGACATCGCTTCTTCGACCACGCAAGGCTGCATCACATGGCCCGAGACACCGAAAAGCTTGGTCCCGGTGTTGTTCGGCCGCCCGAAGGAGGCAAACCAATCCGACCCCCGCCGCAGGATCGTCGGCACCACCGCGATCGATTCCACGTTGTTCACCGTGGTCGGGCAGCCATAAAGGCCGGATCCCGCCGGGAACGGCGGCTTCATCCGGGGCATGCCCTTCTTGCCCTCAAGGCTTTCCAGAAGCGCAGTCTCTTCGCCGCAGATATAGGCCCCGGCCCCGTGGTGCAGGTAGAGGTCGAAGTCCCAGCCCGACTTCGCCGCGTTCCTGCCCAGAAGCCCGGCGTCATAGCATTCGTCGATCGCGGCCTGCAGCGCCTCGCGCTCGCGGATGTATTCGCCGCGGATGTAGATGTAGCAGGCGTTCGCCCCCATCGCGAACGAGGCGATCAGGCAGCCCTCGATCAGCGTATGCGGATCGTGCCGCATGATCTCGCGGTCCTTGCAGGTGCCGGGCTCGGATTCGTCGGCGTTCACCACCAGATACGAAGGCCGCCCGTCCGACTGCTTCGGCATGAACGACCACTTCAGCCCGGTCGGAAACCCTGCCCCGCCCCGGCCCCGCAGACCGGAGGCCTTGACCTGTTCGACGATCACGTCGCGCCCGCGCTTGATGATCTCGGCGGTGCCGTTCCAATGCCCGCGCTTCATCGCACCTTTCAGAGAGCGGTCATGCATCCCGTAGAGGTTGGTGAAAATGCGGTCCTGATCCTTGAGCATCGGCTCTCTTCCTTACCCCTGGCGTCCCCGCCAGATCTGATACGTCACCACCATGGCCCAGACAAAGGCCGCAATGGCCATGAGGTCGAACAGGAACACATAGCGCGTGTCCCAGCCAAGCCGACCCCCCAGCCACTGCGCCCCAAGCCAAAGCGCTATCGTCCCCGCCAGAACGATGGCGACCAGACGCGCCTGGGCGGCACGCTTGGCATCGGCTGGATCGGGGCGCTGCTGCACGGTGGGCCTTTAGTAGTTGTTGGTCTTGGCGCGTTCCCGGAACGCCTCAAGCCCTTCGGTCACGATGATCTTCGCCTGCGCCACCCACTTGTCGCGGGCGATGCGGCCCTTGAAGGTCTTCATTTCACTGTCGACCAGCGCCACGTCCGCGTCGGACCAGCTGGCGATCTGGTCGAAATGGTAGAACCCCATCCCGTTCACCAGCTTTTCCATCGCCGGGCCGATGCCCTCGATCTCTTTCAGATCGTCTGCCTTGCCCTTGCGCGCCGCTTTCAGCCGCTCCGGTCCGGCCGGTTTTGCAACCTTCGGCTTTGCCGCCGCCTTCGGTTTGGCTGCAGCCTTGGCCACCGGTGCAGCCTTTGCCGGGGCCTTGGCGGCGGGGGCGTCCTTCGGTTTCGCGGGCAGCTTTGCCGCCGGGCTGGTCTTTGCCTTCGCCGTCTTTGCCGGGGCCGAGACGAACGCCGCAGGCGCGGCTTCCGCGACCGCAGCCGGGGCGGCGACGCGGGCCGCAACCGTATCGTCGGACGCTGCAGCCACCGGGCGGACCGGACCGGCTCCCCAGGGCAGGCCCAGGATCGCACCAGTGATCAGGGCCACGACGCTCCCGACCGCCGCTGCGGGAAAGAGATCAAACCCGCCAACGACCACAAGGGCGCCAAGGCACACCAGCCCAGCCGCCAGCCCGATGGCCCAACCCGAAAGATTCGGGGCATTCAAGTTCTCGGCCTTCCGCATTTCCCGTTACTCCCCTGAGCATTTGTTGGTCTGCGCCGTTCTGGTCCTTCGTTCAGCTCTTGGCTGCCTTTTCCGCCTCGGTGACCGAACCGCCTTTTGCAAGGACGCGGGCCTGGGCCACCCAGTTGTCGCGGCTGACCCGGCCTCTGAAACCTTCCAGATTGTCATCCATCCAGAAGACCTCTGCCGGCGTCCAGGCCGCGATCTGGTCGAAATGATAGATCCCCAGCCGGTGGCACAATGCCTCCAGTTTGGGGCCGATGCCGCTGATCAGCGTCAGGTCATCGCCGCGGCCGTTGCGCGGGGCCGACAGGCGCTTCGGTCCGGTCTCGGCGGCGGGGGCCGTTTCGGGCTTCGTCGTCCATCCGGTGGTCGTGGCTTTCGGTGTCGCGGCACCGCCTTTCGCGCTGCCCTTGGCCGCAGGCTTTGCCTTGACGGCAGACTTCGCCGGGGCGGCTGCCTTCGGCTTCGGCGCGGCCTTGCCCTTGGCGACCTTGGGGTCCGGCGCGATCGTCACGACCGGCACGGACACCGCAACCTCGTCTACGACCGGCGACACCGCAGGCGCTCGCGTTGCCGGGGCTGCGGCAAGTGGCGGCGGGGCGATCAGCGGGGCAGAGTCCACCTCGGACAAAGGGGTCACGACCGCCGAGGGCAGCGGACCCGGACCTGCCGTCGACGGACGCATCGGCGCGACCCGGACCGCCGATACCCCGGCAGTCTCATGGCTGGCGGACCGTGCGCCGCTCTCTGACGGCATCGTTGCGGGCACGATCCTGCGCACCCGCTGGGCGGCGGCTTCTTCCTCGTCCATCCGGTCGATCGCCGCCGCCAGCCGGAACAGCAGAAGCACCACCACCAGGGAAATCGCCAGCGCAAACACCAGCGACGGGAACAGGTCATAGCTCAGCACATAGCGCAGGACGCCAAAGGTCGCGGCTCCGCCCAGCGCGACAAGGACCCAGCCTCCCGGTCCGATCTCGACATCGTCGTCTCTGTCCTGCATTCCGACCGCTCCCCGCCTACTCCGCCGGTCCGGCGGCTACACGCCCTGCCAAAGCGGCACGCCTCAAGCCTTCGCCGCCGCTTCGGCCTCGGCGACCGATCCGCCCCGCGCCAGCACACGGGCCTGGACCACCCACCGGTCGCGCGTCACCCGGCCCTTGAAGCCCTCCAGATTGTCGTCGACCCAGGCGATCTCGGCCTCGGTCCAGCCTGCGATCTGGTCAAAGTGGAAGAACCCAAGCGCATGGCACAAGGCTTCCAGCTTCGGCCCGATGCCAAGGATCAGCTTCAGGTCGTCGGCCACGCCCTTGCGCGCCGCCTTCAGCGCCCCGGGCTTCCGGCCCGCCGTCACCGGAGCCTTCGCCTCGGGCGTCGCAAGCGGCGTCGCGTTCGGCGCGTTCCCGTCCGCCTTCGGCTTACCCTTCGAGACCGCCTTCGCCTCCTGAACCGTCACGCCCGTCGCGTCGGCCGGCATGCCCGCCGAGGGCTTCGGTTCCGCGCCCTTGCCCTTCACGGGCTTCGGTGTCTCGGGACGACCAAGCCAGGGCGTGGTCAGCGGCACTTCGGTCCCGTCGATCCGCCTGACCGTGTCCTTCAGATCCACCGCGAACTGCACGCTCGCGTTGTACGGCTTGCGACCCGCCTCATGTTCCTTGAGGCTGGTGAGCCCCCCGGCGGGTTCCGCCGCATAGCGCCCGTTCTGCGGCCCCGGCACCGGCACCTCGCCCCTAGAGAACCGCCCGATCAGGTCGCGCAGCTTTTCCGGCGTCAGGTCCTCGTAGTAGTCCTTGCCGATCTGCGCCATCGGCGCGTTGGCGCAGGCCCCCATGCACTCGACCTCTTCCCAGGAAAACTTCCCGTCCGCCGAAAGCGTATGCGGCGTCTTGGCAATCAGCTCCTTCGCCACCGCCACCAGATCCTCCGCCCCGCAAATCATGCAGGACGTCGTGCCGCAAATCTGCACATGCGCCACCGAGCCCACCGGCTGCAACTGGAACATGAAGTAGAAGGTCGCCACCTCCAGCGCCCGGATATAGGCCATCCCCAGCATGTCCGCGACATGCTCGATGGCAGGCCGCGACAGCCACCCCTCCTGCTCCTGCGCGCGCCAGAGGAGCGGGATGATCGCCGACGCCTGCCGCCCGGCGGGATACTTCGACATCTGCCCCTCGGCCCAGGCCAGGTTGGCCGGAGTGAAGGCAAAGCTTTCAGGCTGGTGAGGGTGAAGACGACGCAGCATTCAGATCATTCCAACAACAAGAAGCGGAAGCGCGGCCATGCCCATCGGCATCACCGCAATCCCCAGAAGAAGAATCGGCGCGATCCCGAGAGCGATCACCGGTCAATCTCCCCGAAGACCACATCCATCGTGCCGATGATCGCGGCCACGTCGGCCAGTTGGTGGCCCTTGCAGATCCAGTCCATCGACTGCAGATGCAGATAGCCCGGCGCGCGGATCTTGGCGCGGTAGGGTTTGTTGGTCCCGTCGGCGACCAGATAGACCCCGAACTCGCCCTTCGGCGCCTCGACCGCCGCATAGACCTCACCCGCCGGGACGTGGAACCCTTCGGTGTAAAGCTTGAAGTGGTGGATCAAGGCCTCCATCGAGGTCTTCATCTCCGCCCGCTTCGGCGGGGTGATCTTGCCGCGCGCCAGGATGTCGCCCTGCCCGTCCGGAGCCTTCAGCTTGGCCACCGCCTGCCGGATGATGCTGGTGGATTCCCGCATCTCGGCCATCCGGCACAGGTATCGGTCATAGCAGTCGCCGTTCTTGCCGACGGGCACCTTGAACTCGAACTCGTCATAGCATTCATAGGGCTGCGCGCGCCGCAGGTCCCAGGCAAGGCCCGAGCCACGCACCATCACGCCGGAATAGCCCCAGTCCAGGATGTCCTTCTCGGTGACGACCCCGATATCGGCATTGCGCTGCTTGAAGATGCGGTTCTCGGTCAGAAGCCCGTCGATGTCGTCCAGCACCTTCGGGAAAGCCACCGCCCAGGCGTCGATGTCATCCAGCAAAGCGGGCGTCAGGTCCTGATGCACGCCACCGGGCCGGAAATAGGCCGCATGCAGCCGCGCCCCGCAGGCCCGCTCATAGAAGACCATCAGCTTCTCGCGTTCCTCGAACCCCCACAAGGGAGGCGTCAGCGCGCCGACGTCCATCGCCTGCGTGGTCACGTTCAAGAGGTGGTTCAGCACCCGCCCGATCTCGCAGAACAGGACGCGGATGAGGCTGGCCCGGCGCGGCACCGGGGTCCCGGTCAGCCGCTCGATCGCCAGACACCAGGCATGCTCCTGGTTCATCGGGGCCACATAGTCGAGCCGGTCGAAATACGGCAGGTTCTGCAGGTAGGTCCGGCTCTCCATCAGCTTTTCGGTGCCGCGATGCAAGAGTCCGATATGCGGGTCGCAGCGTTCGACGATCTCGCCGTCCAGCTCCAGCACCAGCCGCAACACCCCATGCGCCGCCGGATGCTGCGGCCCGAAGTTGATGTTGAAGTTGCGGATGCGCTGCTCGCCCGTCTCGAAATCGGAGGAGCCGTCGTCATAAGTGTTCTTGCGGATATCGCCGTCCATCAGTTGGCTCCCCTACGGTCGCGCGCCATCACACCGTCTCCCTCGCCTTGGCCATCGCCTTCGGCACGAACTTCTCCCACCGGACCACGGCGCGCTGATGACGGCCTTCACCGATCAGGTCCACCCCGTCATGCGCGCGGACCCTGAACCAGACGAAACGGCCCTCGATCCCGATGACTTCGGTTTCCACCGTCACCGTCAGACCCGGAGGCGTCGCCGCCAGGTGACTGACATCGACATGGGTCCCAAGCGACCCCTCACCCTCGTCGTAAAACGGGGAAAGCTGCTCGATGCAGGCCCATTCCATCAGGCCGACCATGTATCCGGTGGCAAAGACCCCCGGCATGTCCTGAAACTTCGCCGCCTCGGGGAACAGCGCCGGCACCGTATGCGACGCCGCGATCCGGTGGCTGAACCCCCCCCGGTCGCCGATGGCAAGTCCCGGCTTCACTTCGCGCCCTTCTGGTCGCCCGGCAGGATGTAGTCCGCACCCTCCCACGGACTCATGAAGTCGAACTGCCGGTACTCCTGCACCAGCTTGACCGGCTCATAGACCACCCGCTTCAGCGCCTCGTCATAGCGGACCTCGGTGTAGCCCGTGGTCGGGAAATCCTTGCGCAGCGGATGACCCCGGAACCCGTAATCCGTCAGGATGCGCCGCAGGTCCGGGTGGCCGCTGAACAGGATCCCGAACATGTCGAACACTTCACGCTCGAACCAGTTGGCGGCGGGAAAGAGGTCGATCAGCGACGGCACCATCTCGTCCTCGCGCACCGCCACCTTCACCCGGATGCGGTGGTTCCGGTACATCGACAGGAAATGATAGACGAGGTCGAAACGCTGGGCGCGTTCGGGATGGTCGATGGCGGTGATGTCGACCAGGGTCGAGAACCGGCAGGACGCATCGTCGCGCAAGGTTTCCACCAGCGCCTCCAGGTTTGCGAGGTTCGCGACCAGGGTCAGCTCTCCGAACGCGATGGCAGAGGATGCCACCGCCTCGGGCTGCTTCATCTCGATGATCGCGGCCAGTTCCTGCAGGGCTTCGGACATGGGGTTACCTCACCAAGGTGCCGGTGCGGCGGATCTTCCGCTGCAGTTGCAGGATACCGTACAGCAGCGCCTCCGCCGTCGGCGGGCAGCCCGGCACGTAAATGTCGACCGGCACGATCCGGTCGCAGCCGCGCACGACGGAGTAGCTGTAGTGATAGTAGCCGCCGCCATTGGCACAGGACCCCATGGAGATCACATAGCGCGGTTCCGGCATCTGGTCATAGACCTTGCGCAGCGCCGGGGCCATCTTGTTGGTCAGCGTTCCCGCGACGATCATCAGGTCCGACTGCCGGGGCGAGGCGCGCGGGGCCGTGCCGAAGCGCTCCATGTCATAGCGCGGCATCGCGGTATGCATCATCTCGACCGCGCAGCAGGCAAGGCCAAAGGTCATCCAGTGCAAGGACCCGATCCGCGCCCAGTTGATGATGTCCTCGGTCGAGGTGAGGATGAACCCCTTGTCCTGCAAATCGCGGTTCAGGGCCTGGACGGCAACCTCGTGGTCCGCGCCAGCGGCGTTTCCGGTCATCACTCCCATTCCAGCGCCCCCTTCTTCCATTCATAGGCGAAGCCGACGGTCAGGACCGCCAGGAACAGCATCATGGACCAGAAGGCGGCCATGCTGATGTCGCCAAATGCCACGGCCCAGGGAAACAGGAACGCGACTTCCAGATCGAAGATGATGAACAGGATCGACACCAGGTAGAACCGCACGTCGAATTTCATCCGCGCGTCGTCAAAGGCGTTGAAGCCGCATTCGTAGGCCGACACCTTCTCGGGGTCCGGGTTGCGCACCGCAAGGACCGCCGCCGCAAGGATCAGGACCAGACCCAGGCCCACGGCCACGGCCAGAAGGATGAGGATCGGCAGATATTCTCGAAGGATCAGGTCCACGAGGAGGCTCCTTGGATGCTGGCGGCGCGCGGGCAATGCAGACCGTTGCCGGTCCGTTTCGTCTCAGCGTCCGTTTACTCTGCGCCCCTGCCGGGGTCAACCGAAGCTAGGGCAGAATCGCGGCTTTGCACATGCAGAAATTCTGGAAAACCAACTCTTTCAGTCGGATTCGAGGGCGGGCAACAAGACCGGTTCCCCCTACCTTGACCTCTGTCGTGGTCTGCGGCCTCCTGCACGGGTTCTGCAGCAATACAGGCTCACACATGTCCTTTCGCCTTGCTCTTCTTCCCGCTCTCCTCGCCGCCGTCCCGCTTGCCGCACAGACCCGCGAGATCGACCTTGCGGCGGTCGAGACCCGCATCTCCGAGCTTGAGCCGCGCTACGGCCTTGTGCTGTCGGACATCGGCTGCGACATGCCGCAGATTGTCGCACACCAGTTGATGTGTGCCGCCGCCGAGACGCCGGATGCCCCGCTCTGGCGCATGGGTCGGCTTGACGATCTCGCCTGGGTCTATGCGGTGGAAAACGCCACCGGGCAGGAGGTCGACCTTGCGAACCCGCCGCGCGACGAAGACTTTCTCGCCGCCCGCGACGCCTGCCGCGACGAGGCTTGCCTGCTGATGGTCCTGATCGACCATACCAACGCAAGCCTCGGCGGCACCTCGCCCTATCCGCAGTGACGGTGCCTCAGCGGGTGACCGGGCGGAAGGCATAGCCCGACCCCGCCCGCTCGATCCGGCCGATGCCGGGGTCCGGCAGGTGGGCACCCGCAACCAGCCAGCCCGCATCCACCGCCTGATCCATCAGCGCCAATCGCGTCGCACGGGCCTGATCCTGGTCCTCGTCGAAGGACCAGGTCACCTCCGGCCGCGCGAACTGCACCGCCGCATGATGCACGAGGTCGCCCCAGATCAGGAGCCGCCCGTCGACGAGATACGCCATGTGCCCCGGACTGTGGCCCGGCGCATTGACCGCCGTCACCCCGCGCAGCGGTCCGTCGCCCTCTTCCAGCGGCATCAGCCGTGGCAGAACCGGGATCATCCGCGGCTCGGCCCGAAACGCCATCATCTCCTCGACCGCCACGAACACCTGCCGCGCGTTCGGAAAGGCCAGCCCGCCGTCGCCGTCCACCAGCCCGTGGATATGGTCGACATGGGTATGGGTCAGCGCCACCGCCGTCACCTCGCCAGCCCCGACCCCCGCCTCCGCCATCGCGGCCTGAAGCCGCCCCAGCGGCGCATGCCAGGCCCGCCCGGCCCCGGTGTCGATCAAGAGCGCCCCCTCCGGCCCCCGCACCAGAAACGCCCGCACCGGGAGACGCAGCTGGCCCTCGACCAGATCGGCCCCCGCCAGACCCGCCGCATCCAGCGCCGCGTCCTCCGGCCCGCGCAGGCGCTCCACCGGCATCACCGTCTCGCCGTCCGACAGCATGGTGACCCGCAGGTCCCCAAGCTCCACCTCGCAGAACAGCCGCCCCTGCCGCACCATCCGCATCAGCACCAGCTCCCCCGCAGCCCGCCGCCATACTGCCGCGCATGCCCCGCCCGGATCATCAGCCGGGCGACATCGACCCCGTCAAGGTCCAGCCGGACCAGCGCCCGGCCATACGGATCCCTGCCGTCATGCACCACCGTCAGCCGGTCCGCCCGCTGGATCAGCGCCCGCAGGTACCATGACGCCCTTTCGGCGGCGAGGAATTCGTCCATGCACTTCGGCGCGTATTTCTCCGGCGTGTCGAACCCCAGAAGCCGCGCGCTCTCCATCCCGTCCTCCGGGCAGATCAGCGTCACCGTATCGCCGTCGATCACCCGGAAAATGCGGCAGTCACCCTGTTCGCTGCCTGCCGTCTTCATCGCCGCATTCACCAGGTCCGCGACCAGCGGGACAAGGATGAGAGCGGTGACCGCAAGCCCGAAGACCAGCTTCAGATAGAACCTCGGGTCTGCCAGCCGCCGCAAGGACCGCACCATCGCACCGGGGGGCCGCGCCGGGCGGAACAGCCAGCCCATCAATCCGCCGCCGGGGCCGCCACGGGCGCATGGTCGCGGACCGTGGCAGCGGCGCGCAGCTCTTCCCGGATGATCCGGGCGATCTGCGCCACATCCCCGGGCGCAAAAGTCAGCGGCAGCCGCATGTCGATCAGCCCCGCCAGCACCTTGTCCGTCTGCGGCAACACCTCCGGCGCGGCATAGCGCCAATGCGCATAGCGGCTGGTAAAG
>JBIJDO010000092.1:0-8739 GCA_044344105.1 Tabrizicola sp. | reverse complement strand
CCTTTCATACTGGCCCAAATATCCCACGGGGGTCCGGGGGTGTGAAACCCCCGGCGACATGTCCGGGGGTGCTGCGCCATGAGAACCCTCCACCCCCTCCCCCTGACGGCCAAGGCCTTCGCCCCCTTCGGCGATGTGCTCGACGCCACCGGTGCGCACCGCCTGATCAACGCCGGGCTCTGCCGCCGCCACCACGACCGCGCCACGCTCGACTTCGGCCCCGACGGCCGCGCCGGCATCTCGATCTTCCAGGCCGAGCCGCGCGCGCTGCCCTATGAATTCGACCTCATCGAGCGACATCCCGAAGGCTCCCAGGCCTTCCTGCCGATGACGGACCACCCCTTCCTCGTCATCGTCGCGACCAGCCCTGCCGCCCCGCCGCAAGCCTTCCTCACCAGCGGAACCCAGGGCATCAACCTCTACCGAGGCAGCTGGCACGGGGTCCTGACGCCCTTGCGCGCCCCCGGCCTTTTCGCCGTCGTCGACCGCATCGGCCCGACGCCGAACCTTGAAGAACACCGCTACACCGAACCGTGGACGGTCCTTTCCCCCTGACGGCCCGCCCGCTAAGCTCGGCCCAGGCGCCACCGCTGCGGGGACCCGACGACAGCATGTCACAGACCACCCTCCGTTCCCGCCTGCGCGCGCTTTACGAAGGCGAAGGCCAGGCAGGCGACCGCTTCCGCTACGGCCTTCTTGCCATCGATCTTCTGACCGTGGGCTGGCTGGTCCTGTCGTCGTTCCTCGATCGCGGCCTGCATCACGCCACCATCGACCGGATCATCGGCCTGATCTTTCTGGCCGATTTCCTCGCCCGGCTCTGGATTTCCCGCAAGCCCCTGAAAGAGCTCTTCAGCTTCTGGGGCCTGGCCGACATCCTGGTGATGGCCTCGCTTCTGTTCCCGATCTGGGGCGAGGGCCTGGCCTTCCTGCGGGTGCTGCGGCTGTACCGGGTGTTCCATTCGCCCCAGACGCTAGACCAGCTTCGCGCCGACATTCCCGGGTTTCGGCGGCACGAAACCACCATCCGGGCCGCGCTCAACCTCTTGATCTTCATCTTCGCGATGACGGCGCTGGTCTACCAGACCCAGTCCGGCGTGAACGACAGGATCACCAACTATGTCGATGCGCTCTACTTCACCGTGACCACGCTTTCGACCACCGGCTTCGGCGACATCACCCTGGTGGGCAACGGTGGCAAGCTTCTGTCGGTCGCGATCATGATCTTCGGGATCAGCCTCTTCCTGCGGCTCGTGCAGGTGGTCCTCCGGCCCGCCAAGGCGCAGTTCCCCTGCCCGACCTGCGGCCTCAGGCGCCATGACCACGATGCCGTGCACTGCAAGGCCTGCGGCACCATTCTGAACATTCCTGACGACGGTCTGGATTGACAAGGACCCAGCCAGGCCCTCCGCAGCAGACCTTACCAGACTCCTAATGCCGCAAAGCAAGCCATTGAAATCGCTTGGTCGCGCAACCTGCCCACACGCGGACACTCACCCCATCCGGCAGGCCATGTCCAGCATCCGGTTGGAAAACCCCCACTCGTTGTCGTACCAGCCGAAGACCCGCAGCATGCCCCCCCCGGTCACCTTCGTCTCCGGGCAGGCCATCACGACCGACTCCGGCCGCGCCCGAAGGTCGGTCGAAACCAGCGCCCGGTCCGTCGCCCCGATCACGCCCCCTGCCGCCCGGAAGGCCGCATTGACCTCCTCCACCGAGGGCCGCCGCTCCGTCACGAGATGAAAGTCGACGCAGGATACGCTGGCGACCGGCACCCGGACCGCCTGCGCCGCGATCCGCCCCGCAAGGTCGGGCAGGACCGCGTCCAGCAGCCGCGCGGCGCTGGTCGTCGTCGGCACCATCGACAGCGCCGCCGCCCGGCTTCTTGGATAGTCGGCGGCCGGCGCGTCCACCGTCGGCTGGCTGCCGGTGTAGCAATGCACCGTCGTCATCGACCCCGTCACGATCCCCCAGTTCGCATCGATCAGCCGGGCCAGCGGAGCCAGCGCATTCGTGGTGCAGGAGGCGTTCGAGACGATCCGCTGATCCCGCAGCCGGTCGTCGTTGGCGCCCAGAACCACCGTTACTTCCGCCGCCGATGACGGGCCAGAGATCAGCACCCGCCCTGCACCGGCCCGAAGGCCCCGCTCCGCCACCTGCCGGTCTTCCGCCCGACCGGTGCATTCCATCACCAGAGCGACGCCCTTCAGGTCCAGCACCGACAGGTCCGCCGTCCGATAGAGCGGCACCCGTCGCCCGTCGACGACCAGCGCCCCATCCGCCAGCGCGACCTTGCCCCGCCAGGGGCCGAAGACAGAGTCATACTCGAAAAGATAGGCACACATCTCAGGGGTCGCGATGTCGTTGATCCCGACGATCTCCAGCCCCGGCCAGGTGCCCGGAGCCTGCAGATAGGCCCGCAGCACCGACCGCCCGATCCGCCCGAAGCCGTTGATGAAGACCCGCATCGCCACCCCCCAGACCCACCGGGCGCAGTCTCATCACGGGCGCGACACGGCTTCAACGCCCATCTTGTTCCCCGCACAATCGCCCGGCCCGCCGGAGTTTTGAAAACTCCGGACCGAAGCCTTCAAAGGCTTCGATACGATTTCTTCGAAGAAATCGGTGCCTCAGACCCCGACCTCGATGCCAAGACCCCGCTCGCGCGACCGCTTCACTGCGACCGCCGCCACCGCAAGATCCTGCAGACCCACACCCGTCCCGTCGAAAAGGGTGATCTCCCCCGCCGACCGCCGCCCCGGATGCGCGCCGGTCAGCACCGCACCCAGGGGCACGATCGCACCGGCCTCCAGAAGCCCGGCGCCGACGGCATGCTGCGCTTCGCCGATGGTGACCGACTGCGCCACCTCGTCGGCGAAGACCGAAGCCCCCGCCAGCAGCGCAGGCTCCACCTCCTGCTTGCCCTTCGTATCCGTCCCCATGCAGGCCAGATGCGTGCCGGGGCTGACATGACCCGCCATCAGGCTCGCCGCAGGCGATGAGGTGATCGTCACGATCACATCGGCCTCGCGCATCCGCTCCAGCGCGACCGCCTCGAACGGCAGACCCAGTTCCGCGGCCACCGCCCCCAGCTTCGGCAGCATCTCGGCGTGCAGGTTCCAGGCGATGACCCGCTCAAAGCGCCGGACCCGCGCCGCCGCCCGAAGCTGGAACCCCGCCTGATGCCCCGCTCCGACGATCCCCAGCACCCGCGCTTCTGGCCGCGCCAGCCGGTCGATGGAAATCGCCGAGGCCGCCGCCGTCCTGAGCGCGGTCAGAAGGTTGCCGCCGACCATCGCTTCGGGCCGCCCGGTGTCCGGGTCGAACAGGAAAACGCTTGACTGGTGATTGATCAGCCCCTTCGCGGCATTGCCGGGAAAGTAGCCGCCCGCCTTCACACCCAGCTGCCCTCCCGCCCGGTCCAGCCCCGACTTGAACCCGTACTGCCGCCCCTCCCCCAGCGCTTCGCGCACCACGGGGAAGTTCACCGCCTCACCCCGCGCCATCGCGGCAAAGCAGGCCTCGACCGCGCGAAACGCATCCTCGGGCGTGACGAGTTGGGCGATCAGAGCCTCGGGAACAATCAGCATGGGAACCCCGCCGCTCAATATGCCTTGCCCCGGGCCGAAACCGGCCAGACCACCTCGACGCGGCCGCCCCGGACGCCCACATACCAGTCATGCACGTTGCAGGTCGGGTCGCAGTGGCCGGGCACCAGCTTCAGCTTGTCGTTGACCTTAAGGACGCCCGCCGGATCCTCGACCACCCCATGTTCATCACTGCATTTCACGTATTTCACGTCCGTCCTGCCAAAGACCACCGGCAGCCCGCTGTCCACCGACTGCGCCTTCAACCCGGCATCGACGATCGCCTTGTCGGCCTTGGCATGGCTCATCACGCTCGTGAGGATGAACAGCGCATTCTCCCATTCCCCCCGGTCGATCCGGCGGCCATCCTTGTCGAGGATGCGGCCATAGTCCGCGTCCATGAAGGCGTAGCTGCCGCATTGCAACTCGTTGTAAACGCCCGAGGCGCTCTCGAAGTAATAGCTCCCCGTCCCGCCGCCGCCGACGATGTCGCAAGGGATGCCCAGCGCGCCCAGCGCATCGACCGCGTCCTTCACCTGCGCCACGGCCAGCGCGATCTTCGCCTCGCGGTCGGCATAGGCGTCCATGTGCTGCATCGCGCCCTGATAGGCCTGGAGACCGGAAAACTTCAGTCCCGGCGCGGCTGCGATGGCCTCTGCCAGCGCCACCACGTCCGGCGTCGTCTTCACCCCGCAGCGCCCCGCGCCACAGTCGATCTCGACCAGGCATTCGATGGTCGTGCCATGCCTGACCGCCGCCGCCGACAGGTCAGCCACGTTCTCCGCCATGTCCACGCAGACAATCGTCCGGCACCCGAGATTCGGCAGCCGCGCCAGCCGGTCGATCTTCACCGGATCGCGCACCTGATTGCTGACCAGAACGTCCTTGATCCCGCCACGGGCAAAGACCTCGGCCTCGCTGACCTTCTGGCAGCAGACCCCGACCGACCCGCCCAGCCGCTCCTGCAACTTGGCCACGTCCACCGACTTGTGCATCTTGCCATGCACCCGGTGCCGCATCCCGTGCGCGCGGGCATAATCGCCCATCTTGATGATGTTGCGCTCCAGGGCATCCAGGTCCAGCACCAGACAGGGCGTCTGGATATCGGCCTCCAGCATTCCGGGCAGGGCCGGAATGTCATAGCCCACCTCAAGCCCCTGGAAATCGGGGTGTCTGTTCATGATCGTCATCCTTTCATCCATGGCAGCTTGTCGAGATCCACGTTCCCGCCCGTGATGATCACCCCCACCCGCCGGCCCCGGAAAACCTCCGGGTTCGCCAGAATGCAGGCCAGCGGCACCGCGCAACTGGGTTCCATCACGATCTTCATCCGCTTCCAGGTCAGCTTCATCGCCTCGACGATCTGGTCCTCGGTCGCGGTGAAGATGTCGGTGACGTGGGCACGCACGAAGTGCCAGGTCAGGTCCTTCAGGGGCACCTTCAGACCGTCCGCCACCGTTTCCGGCGCATCATCGGCGATGATCCGGCCCGCCTTGAAGCTGCGCCAGGCGTCGTCGGCATTCTTCGGCTCGGCCGCGTAGACCTCAACCCCCGGCGCGGTGGAGGACACCGTGAGGCAAGTGCCGGAAATCATCCCGCCGCCGCCAATCGGCGCAATGATCGCGTCCAGCCCATCGACCTGCTCCATGAGTTCGCGCGAACAGGTTGCCTGCCCGGCGATCACGCGCGGATCGTTGTAGGGATGCACGAACTCGCCGCCGGTCCGCGCCTGAACCTCGGCAAAGACCGCCTCGCGGCTGGAGGTGGACGGCTCGCATTCCGTGATCACCCCGCCATAGCCCCGCACCGCGTCTTTCTTGGCCTGCGGTGCCGTGCGCGGCATGACGACGTTGCACGGGATGCCCCGGCGTCCGGCCGCGTAGCTGAGGGACAAAGCATGGTTGCCGCTGGAATGGGTGCAGACGCCCTTGGCCGCCATCTCGTCCGTCAGCCCGAAGACCGCATTGCAGGCCCCCCGCACCTTGAAGGCACCGGCCTTCTGGAAGTTCTCGCATTTGAAGTAGAGCTCCGCCCCGGTGAGGTCGTTGAAATAGCTCGACGTCAGGACCGGCGTCCGGTGGATATGGGGCGCGATGCGGGCATGGGCGGCCAGCACGTCATCGAAAGTGGGGACCAGCATTCCGTTCATGTCTTTCATTTCCCTGTCCTTTCACGCCCCGCGCCAAAATCCTTCGAAGGATTTTGCAAGACTTTTCGAAAAGTCTTGGCCCTCTATTATGCCGCCATCGCCATCGCCGGAACCGTGCCGCGATAATACTCCTGCGCCGCCGCCACCCCCGACCCCAGGCGGACCGGCCAGCCCAGATCGGCCATGGCCATCTCGGCGACACAGAGGCCCGACAGCAGCATCGCCTCGGTGAGCATCCCCAGATGCCCGATGCGGAACACCTTGCCCGCCACCTCGCCCAGGCCGACGCCAAAGGCCATGCCGTATTTCGACGCCGCAAGCTGCACCAGCGCGGTGCCGTCGCAGCCCTCGGACACTTTCACCGCCGTCACGGTGTCGGAATACAGGTCGGGCGAGGCTGCGAAAGGCGTCATCCCCCAGGCAAAGACCGCGCGGCGCACGCCTTCGGCCAGCCGGTGGTGCCGGGCGTAGACGGCGTCGAGGCCCTCGCTCTCCAGAAGGTCTATGGCATGGGCTAGACCAGCAATCAGGCCCACGGCGGGCGTATAGGGATAGCCGCCCCGGGCATAGGCCGACAGCATGTCCTTGAAATCGAAGAACGTCCGAGGCAACCGTGCGGTCTCCATCGCCGCGATGGCCTTGGGAGAGACCCCCAGGATCGCCAGCCCCGCCGGCAGCATGAAGCCCTTCTGGCTCCCCGCCACCGCGATATCCACGCCCCAGGTCGAGAATTCGAACGGCATCGAGGCAATCGACGAC
This sequence comes from Tabrizicola sp., assembly GCA_044344105.1. Taxonomy (GTDB): domain Bacteria; phylum Pseudomonadota; class Alphaproteobacteria; order Rhodobacterales; family Rhodobacteraceae; genus Tabrizicola. Next base: position 2,244 of record JBIJDO010000092.1, on the reverse strand, counting down.
ACTCCGTCGACGAACAGCATCGCCGCATGGCCCGCCGCGTCCAGCGCGGCCCTTATGCCCGCGATATCGGACTTCACCCCCGTAGCGGTTTCGTTATGTGTGGCGAGCACCGCCTTGATATGCCCCGCCCTGTCGGCCCGCAGGATCTTCTCGATGGCCGCCAGCGGAGCCCCCTCGCCCCAGGGCGTCTCGATGATCTCGACATCCAGCTTGTGGCGCTGGCAGAGGTCGATCCAGCGGTGGCTGAACATGCCGAACCGCGCCGCAAGGACCGTGTCGCCGGGCGACAACGTATTGGTGATCGCCGCTTCCCAGCCCCCGGTGCCGGTCGAGGGGATCACGATCACCTCCCCCTCCTCCATCTTCAGCACCCGCCGCACCCCTTCCACCGCAGGCTTGAAGAGCCGCGCGAATGCAGGCGAACGGTGATCGATCGTGGCCATGTCGCAGGCCTTGCGGACCGAGTCCGGGATATTCGTCGGACCTGGAATGAAAACCGGGTTCTGCGTCGACATCGGGCAACTCCTTGAATGTTGCGCAGGAAAGCTACTCCCCTCACCCTCACTGCACAATTTTTTCGAAAAGATTTTTCATTGTCGTACACCCGTGCTAATCGTCAATCCAGTCAACACCTTGCGCTTTTTCACCTTCGGGAAGGACCGACATCATGGCTCAGAAACCGCGCGGGCGGCCGAAGGCGTTCCACGACAAGACCGACCAGAACACCGTCCAGGCGCTGGACCGGGGACTTGACATCCTGACCCATGTCGCGCTGCACCCCGGCCGCACCCTGTCCGAAATCTCCGAGGCCACCGGCGAGGCCATCGCCACCGTGTTCCGCGCGCTGGTCACGCTTCAGGGCCACGGCATGGTCGAGGTCGAGGAACCCGGCCAGTTCTGGCACATCGGCCCCGGTGCCTTCCGCACCGGCTCGGCCTTCCTGAAACGCACCAAGGTCGTCGAACGCGCCCGCCAGCCGATGGACGCACTGATGCGCGAGACCGGCGAAACCGCGAACCTCGGGATCGAGGTCAGGGACGAGGTATTCTTCCTCGCCCAGGTCGAAACCTACGAGGCGATACGCGCCTTCTTCCCCCCCGGCACCCGCGCGCCGATGCACTCCAGCGGCATCGGCAAGGCGCTTCTTGCCTGGTATCCCGAGGAAAAGGCGCGCGGCATCCTCGCCCGCAAGGGGCTGGAGAAGTTCACCTCCCTGACCCTCACCAGCGACAGCGCCCTTCTCCGCGACCTCCATCGCACCCGCGACCGGGGCTTCTCCATCGACGACCAGGAACGCGCCGAAGGCATGCGCTGCGTCGCGGCCCCGATCTTCAACGCGCATGCCGAGCCGGTCGCGGGCCTCTCGGTCTCCGGCCCGGCCTTCCGCATGGGGCTGTCGGACGCGACCCGGATCGGCGCGCTGGTCCGCGCGGCCGCCGATCAGGTGACCGAGGCCACGGGCGGCGCCCTGCCGGAATGACGCTTCCGACATCGGCCGGTCGGTCGGGGGCCAGACGCGCCCCTCCGACCGGCTAGACAGGCGGAAGACGCCGCGAAGGACCGACCCCATGACCAGACCCAATCTCCTGATCCTGATGGTCGACCAGCTGAACGGCACGCTTTTCCCCGATGGCCCGGCGGGTTTCCTGCACGCCCCGAACCTGAAACGCCTCGCCGCCCGCTCCACCCGGTTCGCCAATGCCTATACCGCCTCGCCGCTATGTGCCCCCGCCCGCGCCAGCTTCATGTCCGGCCAGCTGCCCTCCCGCACCCGGGTCTACGACAACGCCGCCGAATTCGCTTCCGACATCCCGACCTACGCCCACCACCTGCGCCGGGCGGGCTACCAGACGGCCCTCAGCGGCAAGATGCATTTCGTCGGCCCCGACCAGCTCCACGGCTTCGAGCAGCGCCTCACCACCGACATCTACCCCGCCGATTTCGGCTGGACCCCGGACTACAGGAAACCCGGCGAACGGATCGACTGGTGGTATCACAACCTCGGCTCGGTGACGGGTGCCGGCGTGGCCGAGATCACCAACCAGTACGAATACGACGACGACGTCGCCTTCCAGGCGATCCAGAAGCTTTACGACCTCTCGCGCGGGCAGGACCCCCGTCCTTGGGCGCTGACCGTCAGCTTCACCCATCCGCACGACCCCTTCGTCGCGCGGCGCCGATACTGGGACCTCTACGAAGGCGCGCCAGAGTGCGAGCCGCCCGATCCCGTCGCCTATGACGCCA
>JBIJDO010000446.1:0-2619 GCA_044344105.1 Tabrizicola sp. | reverse complement strand
ACTGGCGGGGGATAAGCATCACCAAGGACCACATCCGCCGCGCCAAACAGGCCTATTTCGCCAACATCTCCTATATCGACGACAAGATCGGCGAAATCCTTGCCGTGCTCGAAGCCACGCGGCAGGACGCACATATCGTCTTTCTCTCCGACCACGGCGAGCTTCTGGGCCAGCACGGCCTCTGGTTCAAGATGAGTTTCTTCGAAGGCTCGGCCCGCGTGCCCCTGATGATCGCCGCCCCCGACATGCCCGCCGGACGCATCGACACGCCCGTCTCCTCCATCGACCTCGCCCCCACACTTGCGGCCCTGGCCGGGATTTCGATGGCCGAGGTCGCTCCCTGGACCGAAGGCGTCAACCTGATCCCGGTGGCGAACGGCACCCCGCGCGGCCCCGTCGCCATGGAATACGCCGCCGAAGGCACGATCACCCCGATGGTCGCCCTGCGCGACGGGGCCTGGAAATACATCCGCTGCCCGGCGGACCCCGACCTCCTCTTCGATGTGGTCAACGACCCCGGCGAGACGACGAACCTCGCCACCGATCCCCGCGCCGAACCGGTCCTGACCCATTTCCGCAGCCTCGCCGACGCCCGCTGGGACCTCGCCGCCTTCGACGCGCAGGTCCGCGAAAGCCAGGCCCGCCGCTGGGTGGTCTACGAGGCGCTCCGGAACGGTGCCTACTACCCCTGGGACCACCAGCCGCTGCGCGCCGCCTCCGAACGCTACATGCGCAACCACATGGACCTGAACGTGCTGGAGGACCAGAAGCGCTTCCCGCGCGGGGAATGATCACCGAAGGCAAACATCGCCCTGCCCGGCACCTCGCATTTGCCCTTTTCCCAAATACTCCCGCCGGAGGCTCCGCCGCTCCCCAAGGGACGACCGGCCCGCCTGCCTTCCGCGGCAGCGCCGTCCGAGGGGCTCGATGCCCCGAGGACGGCTCCCCCGGCCAGACTCAGCGCGCGTCGCGCAGCACCGCCTCGGCGCCTTTCCAGCCCATCAGCATGGCAGGCGCATTGGTGTTCCCCGCGATGATCGTCGGAAAGGCACTCGCGTCGATCACCCGCAGGCCGCCGACCCCATGCACCTTCAGCCCCGCATCCACCACCGAGGACGCCGGGTCCGGCCCCATCCGGCAGGTGCAGCTTGGGTGATAGACCGTCCCGGAGCGTGACCGGAAATCCTGGATCAGCGCGTCATCCGCCTGCACGCTCGGTCCGGGCCGCAACTCTTCCCTCACCTGCGGCGCAAAGGCCGGCTGTGCGGCGATCCGGCGCAGCATCTTCACGGCCGCCAGCATCTCCTCGACATCGTGGCTGGTCGAAAACGCATTGGCCGTGATCACCGGATGATCCTCCGCCCGCGCGGTGCGCAGCCGGATGTGCCCCCGGCTGGTCGGGCGACAGTTCGACAGGCCGATCGACAGCCCCGACCATGGGTCCGGCGTCAGGACCGGGCGCTCGCCCTCGCGCGGCAGCAGCGTCGAAAACGCCTGGAAATACAGCTGCATGTTCGGGCGATCCAGATCGGCCCGCGTCCGGAAGAACCCGCCCGCATGGTTGATCGACTTGGCCAGCGGCCCGCCCCTCGTCAGCACGTATTGCAGCCCCGCGCCCAGCTTGCCCCACCAGGGCCGGAGCACGTCGTTGTAAGTCGGCACCTTCATCGCCCAGGTGTAGTTCAGCCCCTGGTGGTCGCTCAGGTGATCCCCGACATTCGCATTGTCCAGGACCACCGGGATGCCCAGGCCCTGCAACAGCCCGCCCGGCCCGATCCCGCTCAGCTGCAGAAGCTGCGGCGAGTTGATCGCCCCCCCGGCCAGGATCACTTCCCCCCGCGCCCGCAGGACCCGCGTCTCGCCGCCCTTCCGGTACTCCACGCCGACCGCGCGACCGGCCTCGACCAGCACCCGCGTCGCCAGCGCCCCGGTCACCACCCGCAGGTTGGGGCGCTTCATCGCGGGGCGCAGGAAGGCCCGCGACGCCGAATTGCGCCGCCCCCCCTTGATCGTCATCTGGTAGACGCCCGCGCCTTCCTGCTGCAGCCCGTTGAAATCATGGGTTTGCGGCAGACCCGCTTCGGCGCAGGCCGCCAGGAAACTGCCGACCAGCGGATGAAGACCCTGCCGGTTGGCCGAGATGAACAAGGGTCCGCCCCGGCCCCGCCAGGCGTCCGCACCCGCTTCGTTGTCCTCCATCGCCCGATAGGCGGCCAGGCAGTCCTCCCAGCCCCAGCCCGGATTCTCGCGGCCCCAGTCGTCGTAATCCGCCCTGTGGCCCCGGATCCAGACCATCGCGTTGATGCTTGACGACCCGCCCAGAAGCTTGCCCCGCGGCCAGTGGTCGCGCGCCCCGTTCAGGCCCGGGTCCGCCTCTGTCTTGTACAACCAGTTGACTGCGGGGTCGTAGAACAGCTTGCCGTAGCCGAGGGGCAGGCCGACAAAGAACCGCCGGTCCGTGCCGCCCGCCTCCAGAAGCGTGACCCGGTGCCGCCCGTTCGCCGTCAACCGGTCGGCCAGCACGCAGCCCGCCGAGCCTGCGCCCACGATGATGTAATCCGTTTCGTCCATGCCGCCCCCGGTCTGCCGCGCACCCTAGCTGCGGGGCCAGCCCGGAAC
>JBIJDO010000051.1:0-11440 GCA_044344105.1 Tabrizicola sp. | reverse complement strand
GCACACCCATGCGGCCCCGCCCCTGATGCCCCCGGCACCGGCCCATGAAGCCCGAACCCCGGACGGCAGCGATCCCCTCGGCATCCGCCGGGTGGTCCCCGGCAAAGAAGGAACCTCCAGATGTCCAAGGACAGAAGCAAAGGCAACAAAGAGGCCAAGAAGCCCAAGAAGGAAGCCCCCAAGGTGCTGGCCACCGCGAATTCGGGCCTCGGCAAGGACGGCATGGTCATCGCGGGCAAGAAGGTCAAATAGGGCGCCCCGCAGGTCGGGGTTCACCCCGACTCTCCGCATTGACCACCCCACGCCCTGCCCGACCCAACCACGCCTCCCGCCCCCTTCGTGGGGAGGGGACGGGGGTGGGCATGCCCTCTTGCGCACCAAGTCAACCCGTTACCAAACCGTAAGCGCCCACAGCCAACCCCTTGAAATCCTTCACCCCGAAACCCTGCCCACGCGTGGGCACCCATTCACCCCCGCACGGCCCACATCAGCCCCCGCCGCATCAGCTCTGCCGCCGGGCCCTGGTCGATCACGTCCTTCTGATGGCCGAGGGCGTTGTAGTAGACCCGCCCCGCCCCGTACCCCTTAGTGAAGACCACCGGCATCGCCACCGGCCCGTTTACCGAATGCGGCCCCTCCACCACCGGGAAATCGCAGACCGCGTGGACCTTCACAGCGGGATCGACGTGCAGGTAGTACTGCTCGGTCTGCACCGAAAAATCCCCCACCCCTGCCACCAGCGGGTCGTCCGAGACCATCCGCACCCGATACGAAACCCCGTCGTTCCCCGGATGCGCGACCCATTGCGCGCCGGTCAGGAACTGCCAGTCCACATTCTCGCGGAAGGCGTCGCACATGCCGCCGTGGCAGCCTGCGATCCCGGTCCCGGCAGCCACCGCCGCGCAGACGTTCAGGGCCTGCTCCTTGCCGATCTTCGACATCGTCCAGACCGGGACGATCAGGTCGAACCGCTTCAGGGCCTCCCCGTCGTCGAAGCAGGCCAGACTGTCGGTCAGCGTGACCTCCATCCCCGCCTCGCGCAGCCAGCCCGCGAACATCGGGCCGACCTTTTCGGGCTCGTGCCCCTCCCATCCGCCCCAGGTGACCAGTGCCCGCGTCATGTCCATCGCTCCCCGTTTCCCGCCAAGGCTAGGAACCGGCTGCGGCAAGGTCAATCGCTGTCGGACCGACAGGCCGGGCGGCATCACGGCAGGGAAGGGGACTGCAGGCCCCGGGGTCAGGATTTCCGGATGCAGGGGCAAGGAAGCCTTTGCGTTCCGGCCTGGGTCCGCTACCCCGCTTGCAGGTCAACGAGGGAGATCCGGGATGAAAGCCGCCACTGTCCGCCGCTATGGCGGCCCCGAGGTGGTCGCGCTTGAGGACCTGCCGCTGCCGGAGCCGAAGCCGGGAGAGGTGCGGGTCCGGGTGACCGCCGCCGGTGTGACCACGGCCGATGCGCGCCTGCGCGCCAATGACGCGCCGCGGGGGTTCGGGCTGATCCTGCGGCTGATGACCGGCGTGATCCGGCCCCGCAACCCGGTGCCGGGGATGGAGTTCGCGGGCGTGGTGGACGCGCTGGGTGCCGGGGTCACGGGCTTTCTGCCGGGACAGCGGGTGTTCGGCACCACCGGCATGTCGGGAGGCGCGCATGCCGCGTTTCTGACCATCCGCGCCGGGGGCAAGCTGTTCAATCAGCCCGACAGCATTAGCGACGCCGAAGCCGCCGCGTTCTTCTTCGGCGGCCTGACGGCGGCGGACTTTCTGCTGGACAAGGCCGGTCTCAGGCCCGGCGAGCGGCTTCTGGTCAACGGCGCGACCGGGTCGGTCGGCAGCGCGGCCCTGCAGATCGCCCGGTCGGTCGGGGCCGAGGTCACGGCGGTGGCGGGCCGCGGGAACCATGCGCTGGCGTGCGACCTTGGCGCCGATGCGGTGATCGACTACGCCGCCGGGCCGATCAGCGGCCAGTGGGATGTGATCCTCGACGTGGTGGGCACCCTGCCCTATCCGCGCGCCGCGCGTCTGTTGGCCGAGGGCGGCCGCCTTTTGCCGGTGACGGCGACCCTGACCGAACAGATCGGGGCCGCGCTTCGGCCAAGGCGGGGCACGCACCGGATCAGCGGCGGAGTGATCGGCGAAGGCCGGGCGGCGATGGAACGGCTGATCCGGCTGCACCGTGACGGGGTCTACCGCCCGCATCTTGGCCGGACGCTGCCCTTCGCAGAGGTGCGCGCGGCGCATGCGCTGGCCGGATCGCGCCACAAGCAGGGCAATGTGGTGATCGTGATGCCATAGAAGGCCGCCGTGCCCGGCGGCCAGGGCCTGGTCAGAGACCGGCGTAAATCTGCGCGATCCGGTCGATGGCGGCCTCGGGAGAAAGCTCTTCGCTGGTCCCGGTCCGGCGGCTGGTCAGTTCGACCACCCCGTTCGCCAGACCGCGCGGGCCGACGGTGATCCGCCAGGGCAGGCCGATCAGGTCCATCGTGGCGAACTTCGCCCCGGCGCGTTCGTCGCGGTCGTCGTAGAGCGGCTCCAACCCCTTGGCCAGCAAGGCTTTCTCCAGCCCCGCGCAGGCCGCATCCGCCGCCGTGTCGCCCTGCTTGAGGTTCACGATCCCGACCGGGAAGGGCGTGACGCCTTCCGGCCAGATGATCCCTTTCTCGTCATGGGAGGCCTCGATGATCGCGCCAAGGAGCCGGCTGACACCGATCCCGTGCGACCCCATCTCGACCGGGACCTTGTTGCCCTCGGCGGTCGTGACCTCGGCCCCCATCTTCTCGGAGTACTTGGTGCCGAAGTAGAAGATCTGCCCGACCTCGATGCCGCGCCCGACCTTGCGGTGCGCCTCGGGAACTTTGTCGAAGACCGCCGGATCGTGGGTCTCGTCGGTGCGGGCGTAGAGGGTGGTGAACTCCTGACAGACCTTCGCCACCTGCGAACGGTCGTCATAATCGATGTCGCGTTGGCCCAGCTTCAGCGCCGTCACCCGGTCGTCATAGAAGACCTCGCTCTCGCCGGTCTGCGCCAGCACCAGGAATTCATGCGTGTTGTCGCCGCCGATGGGACCACTTGCCGCGCGCATCGGAATGGCCGTCAGGCCCATGCGTTCGTAGGTGCGCAGGTAGCTGACCATGTGGCGGTTGTAGGAATGCAGCGCCGCGTCACGGTCCACGTCGAAGTTGTAGCCGTCCTTCATCAGGAATTCGCGTCCCCGCATCACGCCGAACCGGGGCCGCATCTCGTCGCGGAACTTCCACTGGATGTGGTAGAGGGTCAGCGGCAGGTCCTTGTAGCTGGAGACATGGGCGCGGAAGATGTCGGTGATCATCTCCTCGTTGGTCGGCCCGAACAGAAGGTCGCGCTTCTGGCGGTCGGTGATGCGCAGCATCTCTTCGCCGTAGTCGCCATAGCGCCCGGATTCGCGCCACAAATCCGCAGGCTGGATGGTCGGCATCAAAAGGGGAATGTGGCCCGCGCGCTGCTGCTCCTGATGCACGATCTCTTCGATCCGGCGCAGCACCCGGTAGCCGAGCGGCAGCCAGGAATAGATGCCCGCCGCCTGCTGCTTGATCATCCCGGCCCGCAGCATGTAGCGGTGACTGACGATCTGCGCCTCGGCGGGGTTTTCCTTGAGGACGGGAAGGAAGTAGCGGGAAAGACGCATCGGATGCCTGCCATGGAAAGGGTTCCCGGTTTCCTAGCGGGTCGGGGGCGGGCAGGCAAGGCGGCAACGGCTCAGGGGGCGGCAACAGGGTCCGCGCCGCCGAGCGGCGTGCCGGCGATTTCCAGGATCAGCTTGCGGCGGAGGGCAGAGACGAAATCCTCGCGCCCGAGGGCGGGGATCGCGAAGGCACCGGGGCCACCGATCAGGCGCGCCTCGTATTCGGACAAGAGCGGATCGTCCGGCCCGCCGTCCAGGATCGGCAGGCCGTTGATCACGATCCCGGCGGCAAGCACCTCCTGCCGGGCGGGCTCGATGCCGGCGCCGGAAAAGTTGCCCAGACTGTCGCCGGAAAAGTCGATGACCTGACGCAGCGAGGTGATCTGGTTCGCCTCGATCAGCCGCTTGCCCTCCAGAAGCGCGTCGCCGATGGCATTGCGACCGGCTGCAAGGCGCGGCGGGCCAAGCAGGGCGGCGGCGAAGGCCTCTGCCGCCTCGGGGCCGTCGATCACGGTCCAGTCGACCACCGTGGCCTGGTTTGCCGCCCATTCGACATAGATCACCGCGATCGAACCGGTCAGGGTAGTGCCGATCGCCTCAAGCACGGCAGGGTCGGTGATGGCCGTTGCCGTGCTTTCGCGCTGGAAGTCGATCTCGCCTTGGGTGATCGACCCCGAAGCGTCGGCAAGAAGCACGAGTTCCAGGTCCACCTCCTGCGCATGCAGGGGCGCTGCAAGAAAGGGAAGAGACATCAGAACCGCCCGCATGCCCGGAATATGGAGCGGGGGGCCGGTCGGGCAAGGCTCCGCCGGTCCGCAGCGCGATGGGGCGAGAGTTGCAGGATTGAATTGCTGCAGAGGCGTCCGGACCTGATAGTCTGTGGGGAAGCTTTGGTCCGAATCCAGGTGGGGGATGAACATGATGTCGATGCCGTCTGCGCCAACCGCAAAGCGCCACCCGGTCCTTGTCCGGCTGGTCCTTGTCTGGCTGCTGCTGGTCGTGGTGGCCCTCGCCGCGCCTGCCCTGCAGGCGCAGGTGTCCGAACGCGCCGAGCCGGTGACCGGCCCCGGCGTCACCACCATCGGCAACATCGGCATCGACGCCCGGATCAACGTCCGCGCCGGTCCGACCGTCCTGTTCCCGGTGGTCGCCACCCTGGGCTATGGCACGCGGGTCGAGAAGGGCTCGTGCATCGGCGGCGGCAGCGCGCGCTGGTGCGAGGTAACCACGATGGACGGCAGGATCAACGGCTTCGTCTCGGGCCGGTTCCTCGTGGAAGGCGAAGCCGCGCCGCCGGACGACGACCTTGCCGGCGGTCCCGATTTCTGGGCCGTCAAGGGACTGGCGTCGAACGAACGGCTTGGGGTGCGGCTGGAGCCGAAATCCGGCTCGACCGTGCTTGCCACCCTGAAGAACAACGAGGTCGTCCGCAATCTGGGCTGCCGGATGACCGGATCGACCCGGTGGTGCCGCGTCCGCTCGACCGTGGGCATGGACGTGACCGGCTGGGTCACCGGGCGCTACCTGCGCGAATCCAGCGGTCCGGTGGTCGTTGATCCGCCCCCGATCGACGATGGCGGTCCCGATTTCTATGTGGTGCGCGGGCTGGTGGCCGGGGACACGCTGAACGTGCGGTCCAGGGCCTCCACGCAAGGCGAGATCATCGCCCGGCTGTCGCAGGGCGCGCGGGTGCGCAATCTTGGCTGCCAGACGTCAGGTTCGACCCGCTGGTGCCGGATCGAGACCACCGGCGGGGTCGTGGTGACCGGCTGGGTCAACGGACGCTACCTGCGCGAGGGGTGAGGCCCGCCGGGCAGTGGCGGAAGGGATTGCGCCCGTCTCACCGGCATCGTCAGTGCGGCGCTGTCCCGAACCCGTGCCGCAGGACCGTCCGCAGGAAGAGCGCCATGGACAGCACACCCAGCACGGCGCCGACGCTTGCCAGCAGCGGGGACCCGCCCCCGATCACCAGAACGATCCCCGGCACCATCACAAGCACGCCCAGGATTGCCACCCCGGCATGAACCCAGGCCAACCGGCTGGCGCAGGCGCTTGGGGTCAGTCGGTAGTAGATGCCGAAAAGCCCCAGGGTCACCCAGCCGACAAGGTTGAGGTGGGCATGCGCCGAGGCATAAAGGTGATCGCCGCTGATCGCCATCTGGATGCCCCAGAGCATCCCGGTCAGCACGCAAAGCGTGGCGGCGAGAAACAGGACAAAAGCCGGATCACGCACGGGACATCCCCCGTTGCGCCAGGCCGGGCCCGACGAAGCGCGCGCCGTAGCGGCCCGCTGCCGCGCGGACCTCGTCAAGGTCCCGCGGCAGATCGTACCCCGACCGCGCCATGTCGGCAAAGAACCCCTCGAACCCGCCCGGCGTCAGGATCGTCAGCCCGCGCGCGCCCTTTGGTCCGGAGCGGAAGGAATGGCTGACCCCGCGCGGCACGAAGGCCGTCTGCATCGGGCCGCGCGTGAAGTACCGGTCGCCGACTTCAAACTCGATGGTCCCGTCCAGCACGACAAAGGTCTCATCCTCGGCGGCGTGGACATGCGCGGGCGGGCCGGACAGGGGCGGCGTCTCGATGTAGAGAACCGACATCGCACCGGCGGTTTCGGCGGTGGAAAGGATGGTCTGGTAGCTTGCACCGTTCCAGTGGTGCGCGGCTGGCGTAGGGTCGGTCATTCTGGCCTCCTGGCGTTCGGGGTGATCGCCGCCATATGCCTCAAGCAAGTATATCTGTTAAATTGATTGTTTATATTGTATCAATTCACGTCATGAATTTATCTGCCTTCGACCTCAACCTCTTGCGCGTGCTTGACGCGATCCTCCGCGAGCGTTCGACGGTCCGCGCGGGGCAGCGCGTCGGGCTTTCCCAACCCGCCGTCTCTGCGGCCCTCGGGCGGTTGCGGGCGGCGCTTGGCGATCCCCTGATGGTGCGAAACGGGCAGTCGCTACAACCGACCGCCTTTGCGCTGAGCCTCGCCGAACCGCTGCGGCGGATTCTGGAAGAGACCGAGCGTCTGCTGTCCCGCCCGGTGTTTGATCCCGCCAGCGCGACGGCGACCTTCCGCATCGCCGCGCCGGATTTCTTCTCCGAGATGCTGCTGCCCGATCTGATGGCGCGCCTGGACGAGACCGCACCCGGCATCACCTTGCGTTTCACCGACGCGATTTCCGGTGGCCTTTGGGACGAGATGCGCGACGGGCGGTTGGACCTCTTGCTGCTGCCCCAGGCGATCTGCCCGGCCTGGCTTGAGAACGAGGTGGTGCTGCGGTCGGACTACCGGATCGTTGCGCGCCACGGACATCCGGTCCTGTCGAAGCTGAACCTGGCCGACGGCGCGGCGATCCCGCTGGAGGTCTATGTCACACTGCGCCATGCGGCCTTTCGCGTGATCGAGGCGGTCCCGGAGGAAGAGGACCGGCTGCTTGCCGATCTTGGACACAGCCGCCGCGTCGCGCTGTCCGTTCCCAGCTTCACCGCCGTCTGGCGCGCAGTCGCCGCGAGCGACCTTGTCGGCATCGTCCCCCGGCGGCAGGCGGAACGGGCCGCCCCTGTCGCCGGTCTGACCGTCCATGCGCTGCCCTTCGATCTGCCAGGGGCGGCAATCTGCCAGGCCTGGCATCGGCGCAACGCGGCGGCACCCGGACTGGTTTGGCTCCGCAGAGAGATTGCCGATCTTCTGGCCCCGCTGGATGACAAGGGCGGTGTCACCGCACCCGCAGCGGACACCCGCTGACGCTGCGGCCCGCGCAGCCATCTGCCATTTGACGGCCCCGGCGCTTCCCCTTTCCCTTGCGGGGTCCGGTACCGGGTCGGAGATGGGCGCGCGCTGCCCGGCTCGGTGACCCGACGGGTCAACGGACCGAAGGTCTGCGCCGCCCCCGGCGCTGCCCCTTGCGCCGCGTGCCCGGTGCGGTGATATGTGGACCAAAGCGAAGGAACCCCGGGATGGCCCTGCCGATCAATCAACAGTTCCGCGCCTGGGGCATTGCCGCTGCGGTGTTCTTCCTGGCGATCTGGTTCCTCGGCGACGTGCTTCTGCCCTTCATCGTCGGGGGCGCAATCGCCTATTTCCTTGATCCGCTGGCCGACCGGCTGGAGCGCGCGGGGTTAAGCCGGGTGGCGGCGACCTCGGTCATCTCGCTGGCGGCGCTGGTCATGGTGGTGCTTCTGGTGCTCGCGGTCATTCCGACGCTGGTCAACCAGCTGACCGCGCTCGTCAACGCAGCACCCGACATCGCCAAACGGCTGCAGGGGTTCCTGCTGGAACGCTTCCCCGAGCTGGCGGATTCGACCTCGACCATCCGCCAGACCCTGGCCGAGATCGGGGCGGCGATCCAGGCGCGCGGGGCCGAGCTGGCGCAGGGCGTGCTGTCCTCGGCGCTCGGCGTGATCTCGGTCGTCGTCTTCATCGTTGTGGTGCCGGTGGTGGCGTTCTATCTTCTGCTGGACTGGGACGACATGCTGGCCCGGATCGACAGCATGCTGCCCCTCGACCACGCCCCGACCGTCCGCCGCCTGGCGCGCGAGGTGGATGCGGTGCTGGCGGGGTTCGTGCGGGGGCAGGTCTCGGTCTGCCTGACGCTTGGCACGTTCTATGCGGTGGCGCTGATGGTGGCGGGGCTGCAGTTCGGGCTGATCGTCGGTGCCATCGCCGGGGCGATCACCTTCATCCCCTATGTCGGCTCGCTGGTCGGAGGGGCGCTGGCCATCGGCCTTGCGCTCTTCCAGTTCTGGGGCGACTGGGTGCAGATCGGCATCATCGCCGCGATTTTCGCCGCCGGGCAGTTCGTCGAGGGCAACATCCTGACCCCGCGCCTTGTCGGCAAGTCGGTCGGCCTGCATCCGGTCTGGCTTCTGTTCGCGCTGTCGGCTTTCGGCACGGTCTTCGGCTTTGTCGGCATGCTGATCGCCGTGCCGGTCGCCGCCTCGATCGGGGTCCTCACCCGCTTCGCGATGGAACGCTACCGGGCGAGCCGCCTCTATCGGGGCCAGACCGCCGCCCCGCCGCAGACCGCCAGCTTCACCAGCGCACCCGCGGCCCCGAAGCCGCGCCGGAGCCGCAAGGCGGCCGCGAACCGACCGGACCCCGGCGCGTGAGCCGCCAGCTGGCCTTTGACCTGCCCAATGCCGAGGCGATGACCCGCGAAGACTTCTTCGTCGCCCCGTCGAATACGCTGGCCCTGCAGGCGGTGGAGGGCTGGCGCGACTGGCCGGGGCGGAAACTGCTGCTGGTTGGTCCCGAGGGCGCCGGAAAGACGCATCTCGCCCAGGTCTGGGCGGCCCTTGCCGATGCGGTGATCCTGCCCGCCGGGGCGCTGGACGGCACCGACATCGCCCGGCTTTCGGGCCGGGCCGTTGCGGTCGAGGACGCCGACCGGATCGGTCCCGCCGAGACCCGGCTGTTTCATCTCCACAACCTTGCGACCTCGGGCGCGTCCCTCCTTCTGACCGCCCGCACGCCGCCGCGCGACTGGGGCCTGACCCTGCCCGACCTGATCAGCCGGATGCAGGCCACCCCGGTCGCACGACTGGACGCCCCGGACGACGCGCTTCTCTCCGCCGTGCTGGTCAAGCTCTTCGCCGACCGCCAGGTCGCGGTTCCGGTCAACCTGATCCCTTACCTTGTCAGCCGGATGCCCCGGTCGGTCGGGGCCGCACGGGCGCTGGTCGCAGCCCTTGACGCGCACGCCCTTGCGGCGGGGCGACCGATCACCCGGTCGCTGGCGGGCGAGGTGCTGGGCGACAACTAGGGCGTTTTTCCAGCGCCGGGATCACTTGCCTGCGACCTGACGGGCGTAATCCTCGGCGTCGAACCAGCCTTTCGAGGCTTCGATCCTGCCCTCGGAGTCCAGATCCCATTCCTCCCAGCCCTTGACGTTCAGGGGGTTGCCGGTTTCGGCATGGCGGCCGGTGAAGGTCCAGATGAAGATTGCGTGGCTCCCCGCAATTCGCAATTCATCAAGGATGACGCGCATATCGTTCACATCGGCATAAAAGCCCGCCGCCATCTCGGCCACCTTGGCCCGGCCCTGCCAGGGCTGCCCCCGGTTGATGACGATGCCGCCGTCGGGACTGTAGCAGCCCGCCACCTCGGCGGGGTCGCCGGAATTCCAGGCAGCTTCATAGGCGCGGGCGAAGGTCGAAATCCGATCTGCGGTCGGGGCCATGCTTTTGGTATCCATAAATCAATGAACAGGCAGCGAAGCCTAGGTTCGAAAGGGCCTTGGGTCAAGGAAACCGGTGTCGCCGCTGGGGCGGGTCGGTCACCGGCCGGGGTGGAAACCGCTCCTCTGGACATGCCCCCGCACGGGTGAAAGACTGTCACAATACTTACATGAACTGCGCGGCATAAGCCCATCCATGACCCAGGCCGATTTCCTCAAGACCCCGTTCCCCGCCGCCGTCGAACTGCCCTTCGCCGAGACCGCAGGGCCGGGGCGGTTCTTCAACCGCGAGCTTTCCTGGCTCGCCTTCAACTGGCGCGTCCTTGAAGAGGCGGCAAACCCCGCGGTGCCGCTTCTGGAGCGGCTGCGGTTCCTGTCGATCTCGGCCACCAACCTCGACGAATTCTACACCGTCCGCGTGGCGGGCCTGCGCGCGCTGGTGCGGACCGCCAATGCCACCCTGTCCGAGGATGGCCGCAGCCCGGCGGAGCAGCTGCACCTTATCAATGCCGATGCCCGGCGGCTGATGCAGACCCAGCAGACCACCTTCAACCGCCTGCGCAAGGAGATGGAGGCGGAAGGGATCAGCATCGTGCCGCGCGCGAAGCTGAACGCCCGCGACCTCAAGCATCTGGAGACGCACTTCCTGGGCAATGTCTTTCCGGTGCTGTCGCCCCTGGCCATCGACCCGGCACATCCGTTCCCGTTCATCCCGAACACCGGCTTTTCGCTGGCGCTGGAGCTGGAGCGGGAAAGCGATCACCGGCAGCTGAAGGCGCTGTTGCCGATCCCGCAGCAGATCGCCCGCTTCGTGCCCCTGCCCGGCAAGCCTGGCGAACACCGCTTCCTGCCGCTGGAGGAACTTCTCCTTCTCCACCTCAACATGCTCTTCCCAGGCTATACCGACCGGGGCCACTGCACCTTCCGCGTGTTGCGCGACAGCGACCTTGAAGTCGAGGACGAGGCCGAAGATCTGGTGCGCGAGTTCGAGACCGCGCTGAAACGCCGTCGCCGGGGCGAGGTGATCCGGCTGAAGCTTTCCGCAGGCGCCCCGGAGGACCTGCGCGCGCTGATCATGGAAGAGCTGGCCGTCACCGAGGACGAGGTGGTGGAGGTCAAGGGTCTCCTGGGGGTCGCGGACCTCAAGGAACTGATCCTGTCCAGCCGCAAGGACCTGATGTGGCCGCCCTTCATTCCGCGCGTGCCCGAACGGGTGAAGGACCACGAAGACGACATGTTCGCCGCGATCCGGCAGAAGGACATGCTGCTGCATCATCCCTATGAAACCTTCGACATGGTGATCCGCTTCCTGCAGCAGGCGGCGACCGACCCGAACGTGCTGGCGATCAAGCAGACGCTCTACCGCACCTCCTGGGACAGCCCGATCGTCAGCGCGCTCTGCGAGGCGGCGGAAAATGGGAAATCGGTCACCGCGCTCGTGGAACTGAAGGCCCGCTTCGACGAGGCCGCGAACATCCGGCAGTCGCGGCGGCTGGAACGCGCCGGGGCGCATGTCGTCTATGGTTTCGTGAACTACAAGACCCATGCCAAGATCTCGACGGTCGTCCGGCGCGAGGGCGACCACCTCGTGACCTATACCCATTACGGCACC
>JBIJDO010000385.1:0-3242 GCA_044344105.1 Tabrizicola sp. | reverse complement strand
GCCTCCCGTTTCCCGCAATCCTGACGGGCCGGGGACCCGCGCCAAAGCCCGACGCCGCGTCACTCCTTCAGGATTTCCCTGAGCCGCGTTTCCTCGGTCTCGGTCAGCGCCGCCTCCGCACCGACCCGCCGCCTTTGCGCCACCACTGCCACCGCAACTCCCGCCAGCAACAGCGCCGGTCCGGCAAACCAGAGGATCAGGTTCGACCCCGTGGCCCGAGGATTGAACAGCACGAATTCGCCAAAGCGCGCGACAATATAGTCGACCACCTCGACGTCCGTGTCCCCCGCGACCAGCCGCTCGCGGATCAGCAGCCGCAGGTCCCGGCTGATCGGGGCGTTGCTGTCATCGATGGTCTCGCCCTGGCAGACCGGGCAGCGGATTTCCCGGCTGATCGCGCGCGCGCGGGCCTCCAGCGCCGGATCGGCCAGCATTTCACCCGGCAGCACCGCCGCCACCGGAGACGCCAGCAACAGAAGCGCCAGAACGCAGGGTGCGCAAGTGGCCCAGGCGCGTATCCGCAGCTTTCTCATTCCGCAGGCACCGCGTCCGGCACCTTCCGTGCGCCAGCCGCCACACGGTAGCGCCGGTCCGACAGGCTCAGGGCGCCCCCCAGCGCCATGAGCAGGGCCCCGCCCCACAGCCAGTTGGCAAAGGGTTCGATGTAGCTGCGTACCGCCCAGCCGCCCGAAGCCTGCTTGTCGCCCAGCGCCAGATAGAGATCGCGCCAGAAGCCATAGGCGATCGCCGCTTCGGTCGTCGGCATCTGGGCCACCGGATAGAAGCGTTTTTCCGGCGTCAGAACCGCAACCTGCGCCCCGTTCCGTGTCACGGTCAAGATCCCCACGGTGGACTGATAGTTCGGCCCCTTGACCTCGCGCACCTCGTCCAGCCGCACCGCATAGGGTCCAAGCGGGAAGGTCTCGCCGACCTGCACCACACGAATGTCCTCGACCTTCCAGGACATCATCGCGGCCACCGCAAACACCGTCACGCCGAAACCGGCATGGGCCGTGACCTTGCCCCAGTCCGCCCGCGGCAACCGGCCTAGCCGTGCCAGCCGTGCGGCAACCCCCTCACGCCCGGTCCGCGCCCAGAGGTCGGTCAACGCGCCGAAGACCACCCAGGCCCCCAGCATCAGGCCGACCGGCCCCAGCGCCGACCGCCCGGTCTGCAGCGCAAATCCCAGCGCACCAAGCGCCAGGGCCAGCACGAAGGCGGGGATCAGCCGGCGCAGTCCCGGACCGATGGCACCGCGCTTCCAGGCAAGCATCGCGCCGAACGGCAGGATCAGCGCCAGCATGACCATGAACGGAGTGAAGGCGGCGTTGAAGAAAGGCTCGCCGACACTGACCAAGCGACCAACGAACAGTTCCGAAAACAGAGGCCAGAGTGTCCCGACAAACACGACAAAGGCCGATACACTCAGCAGGATGTTGTTCGTCACCAGCGCGCTTTCGCGGCTGACCATCGCGAAGACGCCCTTCGCCTCCATCCGCCCGGCACGAAGCGCGAAGAGGGTCAGCGCCCCGCCGGTGAAGACCCCCAGGATCATCAGGATGAAGACGCCGCGCTTGGGATCGCTGGCAAAGGCGTGAACGCTCGTGATCACGCCCGAGCGCACGATGAACGTCCCGATCAGCGAGAACCCGAAGGCCATGATCGCCAGGAGCACCGTCCAGGCCTTCAGGCTTTCGCGCTTTTCCACCACCACCGCACTGTGAAAAAGCGCGCCCGCCAGAAGCCAGGGCATGAAGCTGGCGTTTTCCACCGGGTCCCAGAACCAGAACCCGCCCCAGCCAAGCTCGTAGTAGGCCCACCAGGATCCCAGCGCGATGCCGATGGTCAGGAAGATCCAGGCCACCAGCGTCCAGGGCCGCACCCAGCGCCCCCAGGCCGCGTCGATCCGGCCCTCGATCAGCGCCGCGACGGCGAACGAAAACGCGATGCTCAGCCCGACATAGCCGAGATACAGAAACGGCGGATGGATCGCGAGCCCGACATCCTGCAACAGCGGGTTCAGGTCCCGCCCGTCCAGCGGCGGGACCGCCAGCCGCAGGAACGGGTTCGAGGTCAGGAGCATGAACAAGAGGAACGCCACCCCGATCATCCCCTGCACGGCCAGCACCCGCGCCCGCAGCCGGACCGGCAGGTTGCCGCCGAACCGGGCCACCGCGGCCCCGTAAAGCGACAGGATCAGCGTCCAGAGCAAGAGCGACCCTTCATGATTGCCCCAGGTGCCGGTGACCTTGTACAGCAAGGGCTTCAGGCTGTTGGAATTGGACACGACCAGCGCCAGCGAGAAGTCCGAGGTCACGAAGGCCCGGACCAGCACCGCAAAGGCGAACGCGACCAGCAGAAGCTGCAGCCCCGCCGCCGGCCCCGCCAGCGCCATCAGGCGCGCATCGTTCGTCTGCGCCCCCCACATCGGCAGCACCGCCTGCACCAGCGCCACCATCAGCGCCAGGATCAGCGCGAAATGCCCAAGCTCGACGATCATGATCCACCTCTTCCGCCGCGCATGATAGGCTCACCACCGCGCCGGGGGAAGCCCTGCGCCCATCCGCCGCAGCCGGGCGGCAGAATGCCGACAAAACGGCGTCAAACCCGCCGGAATGCCCGTTGCCAGCAGCAGGCGCCGACCGCTACACCCAAGGAAACGGAGGACATCATGCCCAAGACGATCCTGATCGGCGCGCCCGTCGACACCGGGCAGAAGCGCGCGGGATGCCTGATGGGTCCCGCCGCCTACCGGGTCGCCGGCATCGCGCGCGAGGTTGTGTCCGAAGGCCACGGAGTCGAGGACTGGGGCGATCTTGCCCTGCCCGCGCTGCGCGCCGTCACCTGCCCCAATCCGGCCGTGCATTCGCTGGCCGAAACCGTCGGCTGGGCCGAGGTCCTGATGGACCGGGTCGACGATGCCCTGTCAGAAGGCGGCTTCCCGATCATCCTCGGCGGCGACCATTCGCTGGCCCTCGGCTCCGCCGCCGGGGCTGCCGCCTTTGCCAAACGGCAGGACCGGCCGCTGTTCCTCTTGTGGCTGGACGCCCATTCCGACTTTCACACGCCCCTGACCACCACGTCGGGCAACCTGCACGGCACGCCGCTGGCCTATCTCGCCGGGCGCGACGGGTTCGATGCCTTCCCGCCCTTTCCCCTTCCCGTCCCCGCGCACCGGATCTGCATGTTCGGCATCCGCTCGGTCGATCCCGCCGAACAGGCCGCGATGCTGGAACGCGACA
>JBIJDO010000274.1:0-4503 GCA_044344105.1 Tabrizicola sp. | reverse complement strand
TGTCAGCAATCCGAAGCGCTGTCGATCTTGACGGATTGCGTGGTTTCCGGCCTGACTGCCCGCTCCACACCCCGATTTTCACTCCTGGACGCCATGGGTAGGCTTCAACACCGGCCGGACCGTCCGCTGCGCCCCCCGCCCTGTTTTCCTGCATCGCTTGAGCACGGCAAGCGCCTGATCGCCGGCTGCCGCCTTTCGGGACCATTTCGCCCGGTCGCTGCCGTTCTGTCAGTTCCAGAAAAACGGATGCCACCATGTTTCACATCACCCCTTCCCACTACGACGTGCCGGACCCGACCCCGGTCAACCCGGACCCCTGCGCGCTGCTGGTCTTTCGCAGGGCGCACTACCTTGCCTATCTGCGCCGCCGCATCGGCAGCGCCGATGTGGCCGAGGACGTGTTTCAGGATTTCGCCGTCAAGGTCATCCGCGCCGCTCGCAACGGCGAGCCGGTCGGAAACACCGCAGCCTGGGTCTTCCGGGTGCTGCGCAACACATTGTTCGACCACTACCGCCGCAAGGACGCGCGGCGGAGGGGCGAGGCCGGATACACCCTGCACAGCCAGTTGCTGTCCGAGCCCGGCGATGCCGACGCGACCGGCGCAGCCTCGGACGCGGATGCCGCGCAGACGCTTGAGGCCGCCCTGGCAAGCATCCGCCCCGATCAGGCTGGCGTGATCCGGGCCCTTTACTTGCAGGAACTTCCGCGCGAGGCTGTGGCCAAGGCGCTGCACCTGGAAATCGGCACGCTGAACGTCCGCGCGTTTCGGGCGCGCCGCGCGCTTCGCGACGCCCTGATGCGCCAAGGCGGCGGTTCCGGTAGTGCAAACGCTCTTTGCGAGGCATGGTGAGATGATGGATCACAGTCTCCCCGACCTTCTGGCCGAGCAATCCCAGGGAAAGACCGCCCGCGCCCGGCGCGCGGCGGTCGAGGCCGCCTTGCTGGACGGGCAGCAGCGGATCCTCGGTTTCCTTGTGGGTCGGCTGAGAAACATCGAGGACGCCAAGGATGTCCTGCAGGACTTTTCCATGCGCGCGATCACCCGCGCGGACGACCTGCGCGACGTGGCAAGCGTCCGGGGCTGGCTTGGCCGCCTGCTTGCGACCGCGATCACGGACCATCACCGGCGCGCCGCCAGACGGCCAAAGCCGGATCTCGGTTCGGACGCATTGACCAACCTGTCCGAGACCCTTGCCCACCCGGATGCCGAGACCGATGCCGTCGTCTGCGACTGCCTGCACGACCTCATCGGCCTTCTTGACCCGGGGACAGGCGACCTTTTGCGCCGCATCGACCTCCTGGGCCAGTCCCGCGACGAGGTCGCCCGGTCGCTGAACATCTCGGAGGGAACGCTTGCGGTGCGTCTGCACCGGGCGCGACGGAAACTGCGCGACCTTCTGATCCAGATGTGCGTGACTTGTCCCGAGCACGGATTTCTCGACTGCGCCTGCGACCGCGCCCGGGCGCGGCAGCATGCGGCCAGCGCCGTGACGTCCGGCGGCAGCCTGTAATGCCACAGCCGGTCCCGCGTCTGTAATTCGGGCAAGGACCGCTCTGCGCGGCCGCCCGAAAAGCCAACTTCACGAGGAGCCATGAGATGAACACGTCCAAAGTCGCCGCCAAGACCGAAGCCGAGACCGTTCAGACCGGATGCTGCGGATCGGCTGGAACGCAGGACCATGCGGCCGTGACCGCGCCGCATGACCATGCTGGCCATGCCGCGTCGAAGACCGGCTCTGCGGCAAAACCCGCCGCGACGCAGAAATCCGGGCATGGGTCCGGCTGCTGCTGTTCCTGAAACGACAGGGCCGCAGCGCGCCGGACTTTCCCGTCGCGCTGCAGTCCCACCAAGACGAAAGCAAGGAAAATCATGACGATGACGACCGCAACGCTCGACTTCAGCGCCTCCGCCGACCGGCTGGGGCATCTTGGCATCGAAAAGCAGCTTGCGAGGCAACCCGGAGTGGTCTCGGCCACCTCCAATCCGGTCGGCCTGTCGGTAAGCGTCACCTTCGACGAACGCGTCACCAGCGTCGGGAAACTGCGCCAGGCGGTCGAGGACTGCGGCTATCACTGCGCGGGCGAGGTCTTGCCGAACCATGTCTGCGACATCCATGCCGGCCACATTGCAGCCGCAGGGCCGAAGGGCCGATCCGGGCATGAAGGGCACGGCGGCGCGCCCGCCGCGGCGAAATCCGGCCAGGACGAGATGGCGCACGAGATGGGCCACGGTTCGGGCGACATGCAGGCGATGGTGCGCGACATGCGCAACCGGTTCTGGGTGGCGCTGGTCTTCACCGTCCCGATCTTCGTCTGGTCGCCGATGGGCGGCATGTTCACCCCCCCTGCCCCGCCCTTCGGGCTGCGGCTCGATGTCTGGCTGTTCATCCTTGCGACCGCCGCCGTGATCTGGCCGGTCTGGCCCTTCGTCGTCGCCGCCTGGCGCGCGCTCAGGAACGGCATCCTGAACATGGCGGTGCTGGTCGTGCTTTCGGTCGGAACCGGCTACGTCTTCAGCGTCGGCTCGACCTTCTTCTTCCCCGGCGTGCAGTTCTACGAAGCGGTCGCCGTCCTCCTGGTGTTCATCCTTCTGGGCCACTGGCTGGAAATGCGCGCCCGCGCCGGGGCCTCCGAGGCGATCCGCGCGCTGCTCGACCTGGCACCGCCGATGGCGACCGTGCTCCGCGACGGGCGTGAGGTCGAAGTGCCGACCGCCGAGGTGCTGAAGGGTGAAACGGTGGTCATCCGCCCCGGCAACAAGATCCCGGTCGACGGCGAAGTGACCGAGGGCAAGTCCCTGGTCGACGAATCCATGCTGACCGGCGAATCGATGCCGGTGGAAAAGACCGTCGGCAGCACCGTGATCGGGGCCACGATCAACAAGTCGGGCACCTTCCGCTATACCGCCACCAAGGTCGGCGCCGACACCGCGCTGGCGCAGATCGTCAAGCTGGTGCAGGAGGCGCAGAACTCCAAGGCACCGGCGCAGCTTCTGGCCGACCGCGCCTCGCAATGGCTGGTGCTGGCCGCGATCCTGATCGGCGTCGGCACCTTCGTCGTCTGGTATGGCTTTCTGGGCGCTGACCTTCTGTTCGCGCTGACCCTGACGATCACGGTTTTCGTCATCGCCTGCCCCGACGCGCTTGGCCTGGCCACACCGATGGCGGTCATGGTCGGCACCGGCCTTGGCGCGATGAACGGCATCCTGTTCAAGAACGCCGGCGCGCTGGAGGATGCGACCAAGCTCGACGTGGTCGTGTTCGACAAGACCGGCACGCTGACGATGGGCCAGCCCAAGGTGGTGGAGGTCGTCGCCGCCGAAGGCCGGACCGAGGACGAGGTTCTGGCGGCGGCGGCGGCGGTGGACAAAGGCTCCGACCATCCGCTGGCGGTCGCTATCGTCGAACGCGCCGCCAGTCTGACCCTGGGCGCGATGACCGACTTTCAGACGCTGGACGGCCGGGGGGCCAAGGCGGCGGTGGGCGGCAAGCCCGTCCTGGTCGGCAACCGGCGACTGATGGACGAGGAAAAGGTCGATCTCGGCACCCTGTCGGACCGGGCCGATGCGCTGAAGGGCGCGGGGCGGACAGTGGTGCATGTCGCCGAGGGCGGCCGCATCCTGGGCCTGATCGCCATCGCCGACGCGCTGCGGCCCTCGGCCAAGGAAACCGTCGCCCGCCTGCGCGAACGCGGCGTCCAGGTGGCGATGCTGACCGGCGACAACGCCGGAACCGCAGCGCGGATCGCCGGGGAACTTGGCATCGACATCGTGCTTGCCGATGTGCTGCCCGGCCAGAAGGCCGACAAGGTGAAAGAGCTTCAGGCCCAGGGCAAGCGTGTCGGCATGGTCGGCGACGGGGTGAACGACGCGCCCGCGCTGGTGCAGGCCGATGTCGGCTTTGCCATCGGCGCGGGCACCGACGTGGCGATGGAAAGCGCCGATGTCGTGCTGATGCGCAGCGACCCCCATGACGTGCTGGGGGCCATCGTCCTGTCGCGTGCCACCTTGCGCAAGATGCACCAGAACCTGTTCTGGGCGGTCGCCTACAACGTGATCGCCTTCCCGGTGGCGGCGGGCGTGTTCTTCCCCTTCACGATCAGCCCCGAGGTTGCGGCGATCTCGATGTCGGGAAGCTCGGCTATCGTGGCGGTCAACGCGCTTTTGCTCAAGCGGACACGGTTGGAGGGCGTCACCCGGCGCACGGTCGGCGAACCTGCGGCAGCCTGAGGGAGCCGTCAGCGCGCGGTCCGGCCAGGCCGGGAACCGTGTAATCCTTTCGGGCAACCGGCGTCAGTAGAGGGGCCAGGTGACCGCGCCTTGAGGCTTGAAGGATTGCCCGATGACACACTACGACCGACAGAAGGAATTCGACCCGATCCTTTCCGCCGGACGCCGGAATCCGGTATCGGCTCTGAGGCAGCTGCCGCTGACGCTTTTCAGACGCGCACTCGACGCGCTGGTCGTCCAGGGACGGCTTGTCCTCTGCGATGCCGACGGCAGG
>JBIJDO010000136.1:0-6968 GCA_044344105.1 Tabrizicola sp. | reverse complement strand
CCCGAGGTGGCGATCCGGCTGCACCGCCGCGACCTGCCGCGGAAGATGCTCGCGGCACCCAGCCTGACGCTTGGCGAGGCCTACATGGACGGCACGCTGACCATCGAGCGGGGAACGCTGCGGGAACTGCTGGCCATCCTCACCAGCGGCGGCCCGGACGCCGTGGATGCGGTGCCAGGCAACCGGCTCATCCGCCGACTGGACCGGCTGCGCGACCGTCGCCTGCACCGCAACGCCCCGCACCGGGCGCGGGCGAACGTGGCGCACCACTACGATCTGTCCGCAGCGCTTTACGACATCTTCCTTGATGCCGACCGGCAGTATTCCTGCGCCTACTTCGCGCGCGGCGACGAGACGCTGGAAGAGGCGCAGGCGGCCAAGAAGCGGCACATCGCGGCGAAGCTCCTGCTGCGCCCGGGGCTTGACGTGCTCGACATCGGGTCGGGCTGGGGCGGACTGGCGCTGTCGCTGGCGCAGGCGGGCGCCAGCGTCACGGGGATCACGCTGTCGGAAGAACAGCTCGCCGCCTCGCACGCGCGAGCCGAGGCCGCAGGGCTGGCCGGACAGGTGGACTTCCACCTGCGCGACTACCGGCACGAACGCGGCCAGTATGACCGCATCGTCTCGGTCGGCATGTTCGAACATGTCGGACCCTTGCACTACGACGCGTATTTCCGCACCATCGCCCGCTCGCTCCGGCCCGATGGCGTGGCCCTTGTGCACTCCATCGGCCTGATGGGCGCCGAGGGCGGCAGCGATCCCTGGATCCGCAAGTACATCTTCCCCGGCGGCTACTGCCCGACCCTGTCGGAAACCATCGCCGCTGCCGAACGGGCGGGCCTGTGGGTGACGGACCTGGAGGTGCTGCGCCTGCATTATGCCAAGACCCTGCGCCACTGGTCGGAACGCTTTGCTGCAGGCCGCGACCGGGCGCGGGCGCTTTATGACGAGCGGTTCTGCCGCATGTGGGAGTTCTACCTTGCCGCCTGCGAAGCGGGATTCCGCAACGGTCGCACCATGGTGTTCCAGCTTCAGCTCGCGCATCGCCGCGATGCGGTGCCGCTCACCCGGTCCTACATCGCGACCGCCGAAGAGCGACCGGGCACCCGTGGCGGCGCCGCCGACCACAACCTTGCGAAAACACCAGCCGGAGGCCGGTCCGTCGCCGACAGAAAGGAAGCCGCCACCGATGACGGCGAGAGGCCACCGGGCGGGCGGCGTTCACATGGCTGAGCCAGTCGCCCCAGAAAGGAGGAACGTCATGAGAATCCGCGCAGTCCCCTTGTCCCGCCGGTCGGCGACCCGGTTGCTGCTGTCCGGGGCCGCGCTTGCGGCGCTGCCGACACGTCTGCAGGCCCAGGGCGCTGCGGATGGCAACACGCTGACCGTCGACGGCATTCTCGCCTATCTCGGGGTCTTGCCCGCCGCCATCGTCAGGGGCCACCCGCGGTCCCATCCCGAAGGTGCCATGCACGGCGGCGTGCCGGACGGGCGGCACCAGTATCACGTGATCCTGGCCCTGTTCGATGCGGCGTCCGGCGACAGGATCGAGACCGCCCTCGTCGCGCTGACGGTGATGGGGCTCGGCCACACCGGCGGCACCCGGCTGGAGCTGGAACCGATGGCAATCGCCGATACCGTGACCTGGGGAACCTTCGTCGAACTGCCCGGCAGGGATGCCTACGAGATGACGTTCGAGGTCCGCATCGAAGGGCGCAAGGATGCGGTGGTGTTCCCGTTCCGCTACGCCCATTCCTCGACCTGACCGCGACAACCCAACCGTACAGATGGAGACAACAATGGCACCAGCCCCCCGGATTCGCGTCGCCGTCAACGGCTACGGCGTCATCGGCAAGCGGGTCGCCGACGCCGTGGCGCTGCAACCCGACATGGACCTCGCCGGTGTCTGCGATGTCGTCAGCGACTGGCGCGCGCGGATGGCGCTGGCAAAGGGCTATCCGCTTTTTGCCGCAACGGACGACCATGCGGCGGCGATGCGCGGCGCGGGCCTGGCGACCGCCGGCACGCTGGAGGACCTGCTGGGGCGGGCCGACGTGGTGGTGGACTGCACGCCAAAGCGCATCGCCGCGGCCAATGTCGAGACCTACCGCCGTCGCGGCATCCGCTTCATCATCCAGGGCGGCGAAAAGCATTCGGTGACCGGCCATTCCTTCGTGGCCGAGGTCAGCTATGCCGGGGCGCTTGGACGCGAATCCACCCGGGTCGTGTCCTGCAACACCACCTCGATCGTGCGCACGCTGTCGGCGCTGAAGCGCGCGGGCCTGTTGCGCCGCGCGCGGGGCACGCTTCTGCGGCGGGCGACAGATCCCTGGGAAAGCCACCTCGGCGGCATCATGAACACGCTGGCCCCGGAACCGGAGATCCCCAGCCACCAGGGCCCGGACGCACAAAGCGTCGATCCCGGTCTTGACGTGGTGACGATGGCGGTCAAGGTCCCGGAAACACTGGCGCACCTGCACTACTGGGCGGTGCAGATGACCCGGCCCGCCAGCAAGGACGAGGTTCTGGCCGCGTTCCGCACCTCGTCGCGGATCGCGCTGATCCGCATGTCGGACGGGCTTGAGGCGCTGAACGCGGTCAAGGAAATGATGGCCGACATGGGCCGTCCGCATGACAACCTCTACGAGGTCGCCCTGTGGGAGGACATGCTGACGGTCCAGGGGGACGAGCTGTTCTATGCCTACATGGTGGACAATCAGGCCATCGTGATCCCCGAGACGATCGACGCGGTCCGCGCCCTGACCGGGCTGGCGCCAGAGTCGGCCGCCTCGGTCGCGATCACCGACCGGACGCTGGGCATCGGTGCGCTTGGCCAGCGTCCGAAGTAGGTTGGGCTGACCGGCAGCGCTGGCCCGACACCGGGTCTGCGGCGCGACACGCAGCAGCCGCCAATGTCCGGCGTGATCCGAGCAAGGGCGCTACCGGGGCTCTGTTGCAGAGATCCCATGAGGGATTCATCTCGTGAATCCAGCGTGATAGCTGGAAGGCATGAGCAGACCGTACACACCGGCCTACAAGACCCTGAACTGGCCCGCGTCGAACAAGGCGCTCAAGCGCCGTAGGTCGCTGACGAACTAAAGCATTTTACATTTAATCTGCAACGTATCCCGCGTGTGCGAGGGAGTTGAGGCATTCGTCTGGTGAGAACATATCGCAGATGTCACCGAGTGCGGTGATGACGGCATCGAAGGTTTTGGCTCCGATGCGGCGCAGGTGGGCTTTGAGTTTTGAGAACGCCATTTCGATGGGGTTGAGATCGGGACTGTAGGCGGGCAGCGGCAACAGCCAGCAGCTTTGAGCCTTGAGTATTTCTGCAGCGCGTGGGCTGCGGTGGACGGAGAGGTTGTCAAGAATGACCGCCGTTCCCGGTGCCAGAGCCGGGGCAAGCTGGGTCTCGATCCAGGTATCGAAAGCGTCCCTGTCCATCGCGCCCGGGATCACCCATGGAGCGATCAGGCCTTCACAGGTGAGGCCGGCGATGAAGGTCTGGGTGTGCCAGCGTCCGAAAGGCGCGCTGCCGGTCAGGCGTTGGCCCTTGGGCGCGCGCCCGCGCAGTCGGGTCAGGCCCGTCCGGACCGACGTCTCGTCAACAAAGACAAGGCGATGCGGCACCTGTCGCATCAGGTGCTGGCGTCTCGCCCAGTCGGCCCGTGCACGACGAAGCGCGGGCCGGTCACGCTCGGACGCGATCAGGCCTTTTTTTATATGTCTGCCCGGATGCCCTGAGGGCGCGATGCAGCGAGGAGACGTTGGCCTGCACCCCTTGCGCCTCCAGCAGCGCCCCGGCCAGTTCCTTCAGCGTGATATCCGGCTCGGCCTGCACCACCTCGACCAGAAACGCTCGGTGCGCGGCGAGCTTGCCCGACGTCCCCGCAATGCGACCCTGCGGACGTGCCACCAGGGACGCGCGAGACCGCCAAGCCGCGACCAGCCGAACCGCCGTGCTGGCACTCACACCAAACACCCGGCCTGCCGCCCGCGCCGAATGACCAGCCTCGACATAAGCCACAATCCGCTCCCGAAGATCCAACGAATAGGGTTTGCCCATGATCCACCTCCTACAGGTAGTGAATCATGACCAACCAAAACTGTGAATCCCCGATTCACATCAAAAGCAAACCGCTTTAGAACTGAAAGTTGTCGGTCACGCGCCTGCGGGCCAGTGTCATTGCGTCTGCGACGTGGATCATGGGGGCAAGGTCGACGTCGGAGGCACCGGTGTGGACGAGGGTGGCCATCCGGGCGTAGAGGGCGGGATACTCCCCCATGATCGACTGCTCGCCTGCCACGGGGCGGCCGTCGATCTCCAGCAGGTTGCCCCCCATCCGCAGGGCGAGGGTGCCTGCCGGTGTGTCGACCTCGATATCCCAGGTCTGCGGGCCCTCCTGCCGCCAGTCGAAATCGGCGGTGACGTTGCCAAGGAAGGTCAGCCGGGCGGCGATGGGGGTCTGGCGGTTGGCCGGGAACTCCAGCTCGGCCGAGGTCATGTGGACCGGCAACGGCAGGATCTCGGTCAGGATCGACAGCGCGTTGATCCCGGGGTCCATCACGCCCATGCCGCCGGGTTCGAAGACCCAGTCCTGACCGGGGTGCCATTTGCGCACATCCTCGCGCCAGGTGATATGGGCGCGGGTGACGGTCTTGCCCGCGAGCCAGGCCCTGGCCGGGGCGACGGCATGGGCCATCCGGCTGTGCCAGGTGGCGTAGAGGGTGAGGCCCCGGTCGCGGGCGAGGGCCTCTAGCGCGTGGATCTCGGCCAGCGTCGCACCGGGCGGCTTTTCCAGCATCACATGCCGCCCGGCCTTCAGCGCCGCCTCGGCATAGGCGAAGCGCGGCACCGGGGGCAGGGCGAGGGACACGACCCCGATCTCGGGCCGCGCGGACAGCATGTCCTCGATGGTGGTGAAGGCTTCTACTCCCTCGATCTGGCCCTTGCGGCTGACCGTCGCCGCCAGGTCCCAGTCAGGACTGGCGTTGATCGCCGGGACATGCTGGTCCAGCGCGATCTTGCCGATCCCGACGAGCGCAACCTGCAGGGCCATCAGTGGCTTTCCCGTGCGACGGCATTGCCCCGGCAGCCGACGAGGAAGTCCATGTCGGCGCCCTTGTCGGCGCCCTGGACGTGGTCGTGGTAAAGCTTCGCATAGCCGCCGGCCGGAGGCTCCACGGCGGGTTTCCACGCCGCCAGACGCGCCTTCAGTTCCTCGTCCGGGATGTCGAGGTGCAGTCGCCGACCCGCCACATCGAGTTCGATCATGTCGCCGCTCCGGACCACCGCCAGCGGCCCGCCGCGCGCCGCCTCGGGGCTGGTGTGGAGGACCACGGTGCCATAGGCGGTGCCGGACATGCGGGCGTCGGAGATGCGGACCATGTCGGTGATGCCCTTGCGCAGGACCTTCGGCGGCAGTCCCATGTTGCCCACCTCGGCCATGCCGGGATAGCCGCGCGGGCCGCAGTTCTTCATCACCATCACGCAGGTCTCGTCGATGTCGAGCGCCTCGTCGTCGATGCGGGCCTTGTAGTCGTCGATGTCCTCGAACACCACCGCCCGACCCCGGTGCTGCATCAGGGCAGGGGTCGCAGCCGAGGGTTTCAGGACCGCGCCGTCCGGGGCGAGGTTGCCCCTGACCACCACGATCCCGCCGGACCGGGTCAGGGCCTTTTCCGCCGGAAGGATCACGTCGTCGTTGTGGCTTTGGACGTCCTTCACTTCCTCCCAGAGCGGGCCGCCCGAGACGGTCAGCGCGTCCTTGTTGAGAAGGCCCGCCTCGCCCAGCCGCCTGATCACGGCGGGCAGACCACCGGCGTAGAAGAACTCTTCCATCAGGTACTTGCCCGAGGGCATCAGGTTGACGATGGTCGGCACATCGCGGCCCCAGTCGTCCCAGTCGTTCAGGGTCAGGTCGATGCCGCAACGGCCCGCGATGGCCAGAAGGTGGATCACCGCATTGGTGGAGCCGCCGATCGCCGCGTTGGCGCGGATGGCGTTCTGGAAGGCGTCGCGGGTCAGGATGTCGGATGGCTTGAGGTCGTCCTTCACCATCTGCACGATCCGCCGCCCGGTCAGATGCGCCATCACCCGGCGTCGCGAATCCACCGCCGGGATCGCGGCGTTGCCCGACAGCGTCATCCCCAGCGCCTCGACCATACTCGCCATGGTGCTCGCGGTGCCCATCGTGTTGCAGGAACCGGGGGAGCGGGACATCGAGGCTTCGGCCTCGACGAATTCCTCGGCGGACATTTCACCGGCCTTCACCGCCTCGCTGAACTTCCACAGATGGGTGCCCGACCCGACCCGTTCGCCCCGGAAATAGCCGTTGAGCATCGGCCCGCCACTGACCATGATCGTCGGCAGGTCCACCGACGCCGCGCCCATCAGCAGGGACGGCGTGGTCTTGTCGCAACCGACCAGGCAGACGACCCCGTCCATCTGCTGGCCGCGAATGGTTTCCTCGACCGCCATGGCCGCGAGGTTGCGGAACATCATGGCGGTGGGGCGGAAGCCGGATTCCGAGACGCTGAAAACCGGGACGATCACCGGGAAACCGCCCGCCTCGTAGACGCCATGCTTCACCCGTTCGGCGAGGTCGTTCAGGTGGGCGTTGCAGGGGTTGAGTTCCGAGAACGTGTTCAGGATGCCGATCACCGGGCGGCCATCGAAGAGGTCCGCCGGAAGCCCCTGGTTCTTCATCCAGCTGCGATGATAGATCGCATCCTTCGAGGTTCCCGCGAACCATTCCTGTGACCGCAGCTTCCGCGGCCATGGGGCGGGTTTGAACTTCGACATGGCTGGCTCCTAGCGACAGACGGGATTGCTCCAAGGTCTTTTGCCGCAAACCCCCCGGACTTGCGAGAGGCTAGAGCGTGTCGCCTTCAAACCAAACCATATCCTGCGGCCTTGAAGTAGTTTTTGCACTCCTGTGGCTGGAAGAGGTCGCAAACTGCGC
>JBIJDO010000384.1:0-3257 GCA_044344105.1 Tabrizicola sp. | reverse complement strand
CACTGCCGCCGGATCATCGCGAACAGGCGGACCGCGATCAGGGAATGCCCGCCGAGGGCGAAGAAATCGTCCTCCACCCCGACTTCGGCCACGCCAAGAAGCTCGGACCAGAAACCCGCAAGCGTGCGCTCGACCGTGTTCCTGGGCGCGACATAGGCGCTTTCAAGCTCGGGACGGGCAAAGCCGGGGCCTTCGGCTTCGGCAGCAGAGGGCGCGCCGCTTTGCTTGACCAGCGCCTCGAGGTCCAGCGACGACACCAGCACCTGCGCCCCCTCGGCGGCGATGGCGCGCAGGAAGGCCTCGGCGCCTTCCGCCGGTCGGATGCCGCCTGCGAGGGCCGCCGCCAGCCGCTGCTCGGCGGGGGACTGGCCGCGGGTGTCGTCGTCGCGGATGACCTCGCGCGGGTTCGGTGCGACAGGTTTGGCCAGCGCGTCCTCGAAGGCGACCTTGCGGAAGGTGATCCCCTCGACCTCGACCAGCACGCGGCCGGCAGGATCGGTGAGGGTGACGTCGAAGCTTGCCACGTCATCGCCCGGTGTGCCGGACAGCCGCACCCAGCTGCGGATTTCGGCCGGCAAGGCGCCATGGACCCGGATGCCGGTCGTCGTGACCGGGGCCCAG
Source organism: Tabrizicola sp. (assembly GCA_044344105.1). Taxonomy (GTDB): domain Bacteria; phylum Pseudomonadota; class Alphaproteobacteria; order Rhodobacterales; family Rhodobacteraceae; genus Tabrizicola. Next base: position 2,636 of record JBIJDO010000384.1, on the reverse strand, counting down.
ACAAAGCCCGCCTCGACCTTCGGCAGAAGTGCTATGCCCCAGCCGGTGCCGATGTCGTAAAGCGCGGGATGCAGCGCGCAGGTGCCGGTGTCGGCCACGGCCTGCGGGGGCAGGGCCAGCGTGGCAAGGCCTTCACGGCTGCCCAGTGCGGTCGCCCGCAGGACCTGCCAGCGCGGGCCAAAGGCGATACGGTCCTCCTGCGCGGACGGCAGGTTCTCGCCGCCCTGCGCGACCGCCTTGTCCGGGCAGCGGGCGGCGACGGCTTGCAGGTCGATCGCATTCGCCGGGCTGTCGAGCGCGGTGATGCCCATCTCGGCGGTCAGCGCCCAGCCCTGTGGCTCCAGCGTGCGGGCCTGCAGGCGTTGGCTGCCGTCGCGGGTCCGGGTCAGCGAAACCCGCAGGTCGCGCGGCAGGTCCGCCTCCAGCCGCAAGGGGCGGAAGACGGTCAGGTCTCTCAGCTGGAAGCCCGCCTTGCCGCCCGTCGCGGCCAGCGCTTCGCCCGCGATTTCCGGCCATGCCGCCCCCGGCAACACGGCGGTGCCGTCGAGCAGCCGGTGGTCGTCCATCACCCAGTGCCGGTTGGTCAGGGTCGCATGAAACCGGGTTTCATCCTCGCCCTTCTGCATCCGCTCCAGCACCAGCTGGCCCGGCAGCGGCGTGCCTGCGTCTCTGCCCTGGCGGCGCGCGTCGGCGTCGGCGGCCATGCCGATCCCCGACCAGATGCCCCAGTTGATCGCGGTGACCCGGGTCATGCCGCCGGTCCGGGACCTGGCAAAGGCGTTCAGGAATTCGTTCGCGGCGACGTAATCGGCCTGACCCGCCGGCGCGATCACCGTCGAGGTCGAGGAGAAGAGGACCAGCCGGTCGATGCTGCCATCGGGCAGCAGGCTGTCAAGAAGGGCGGTCCCATGCACTTTGGGCGACAGGACGGCATCGGCACTGCCGGGGTCCTTGCCCAGAAGCGGCGCGTCATCGACCGTGCCTGCCGCGTGGACCACCCCGTAGATCGGGCCGAACTCGGCCTTCACCCGGTCAAACGCCGCGCGCATGTCCTCGGGGTTGCAGACGTCGGCCGCGACCGCCATCACCCGGCCAAGCCGTTCCAGGCGTTGCAATACCCCGGCGCGGACCGACCCCGGTTCCGGCACGTGCCGCCCGATCAGGGCGATCTTCGCGTGCCGGTCGCGCATCAGGCGTTCGGCCACGGTCACGCCGATGCCGCCGAAGCCGCCGGTGATGACCCAGACCGAACCTTCGGGGACCTCGGCCTGTGCGGGCATCGGCGCGGGCACCAGCCGGGTTTCCAGACGGCGGCTGCCCCGGAGCGCGGCGACGGTGTTCGCCGGGGTGGCGAGCATCTCCTCCAGCACCGCCGACACGGTTTCCGCCGGGATCGGGGCCTTGCGGTTCTCGGGAAGGGCCACGTCGAGAAGGCTGGCGGTCAGGCCCGGCAACTCGCGCGGCATGACGCGGACGGGACCGGCGACGGTGGCCTTCTCGGGGTAGGGCAGGGCTTCGCTGCGGACCTGTGCCGCACCCGAGGTGACGACGGTCAGATGGGGCAGCGGTTTCAGCGCGATCTCGCCCATGGCCTGGCCAAGGAAGAACAGGCTCCAGAACCCCTGCTCCAGGTTGCGCTGGAAGAAGCTCGATCCGGGGCGGAAGCTGGCCTCCGCCGTCACCAGCCAGAAATGCGCGATGCGGGCGGGGGAAAGCTCGCGCTGTGCGAGATCGGCGAGAAGCGCGTCGTAGCCTTCGCGCCCGTGTTCGGGGGCAAGGGTATAGGTGTCGTCCGAGGTGCGGGCAAAGGCGTCGCCAGCGTGGACGGTGACCACCCGGTGCCCTGCGCTCCGCAACCGCTGGACCGCGGCGCGGGCAAGGCCCGCCTCGTCGGCGAAGACCAGCCAGGTGAGCGGTGCCCCAAGTTCGGTCTCGACATCCACCGGGCAGTCGGCGGGCATCACGCGCCAGCCGATGCGGTAGCCGAAGTCGGTGACGGAGTCGTGCCGTTTCGCAGTCACGTCCGCCTCGGTCAGGGCCTGCGCGCGACCGGGATCGATGAAGTAGCGCGACCGCTGGAAAGGATAGGTCGGCAGCGGCACGCGGCGGCGTCTCGCCTCGCCCCAGAGCTGGGTGAGGTCCGGTTCCGCCCCGCAGGCCCAAAGGCGGCCGAGGGTGGCGATGAAATGGCGGTCGTCCGAAGTGGCGTCGTCGGGGTGGCGCAGGCTGGCCGGGACCGGCTGGCCGCCCATCGCGCCGTTCGCGTGCGCAAGCGAAGCCATCGCGCGGCCCGGTCCGACCTCAAGATACACGCGGTCGGCCTTCTGGCGCAGCGTCGCCATGCCGTCGGCGAAACGGACGGTGTTGCGCAGGTGCGCGACCCAGTAGTCCGGGCTGGTGGCTTCCGCATCGGTCAGGACCTGGCCCGAGCGGTTCGAGATGATCGGGATCCGCGGCGGGGAAAGCTGCATTCCGGCCAAATGCGCGCGGAAGGCGGCGAGGATGCCTTCCAGCATCCTGGAATGCGCCGCGATGTCGATGGCGATGCGGGTGGTGTCGATGTCATCGGCTTTCAGCCGTGCGGCAAGGTTCTTCAGGCCTTCGTCCGACCCCGAAACCACGGTCAGTTCCGGCGC
>JBIJDO010000383.1:0-3262 GCA_044344105.1 Tabrizicola sp. | reverse complement strand
CGATACCGCGCCGGTGATGGAGAAGCCGCTGGCGCAGGCGGCGGGCATCGGCTGGCAGGGCAAGCACACCAATCTTCTGGGTCGGGACATCGGCAACTGGGTGTTCCTGGGGGCGATCTTCACCACGCTGGAGCTTGAACCGGATGCGGCGGAGGTCGATCACTGCGGGACCTGCACGGCCTGTCTGGACATCTGCCCGACCATGGCTTTTCCTGCGCCTTTTCAACTGGATGCGCGGCGCTGCATTTCCTACCTCACGATCGAGCATCGCGGGCCTGTAGATACGGAGCTGCGCGCCTGTATAGGCAATCGTATATACGGATGTGATGACTGCCTTGCCGTCTGCCCCTGGAACAAGTTCGCTGCTGCGGCGCGGGAAATCGGCTATGCGCCCCGCGTCGGATTGCCGGAACTGTCCGACCTGGTGCGGCTGGACGATGCCGGGTTCCGCGCCCGGTTCGCCGGCAGCCCGATCAAGCGCATCGGGCGCGACAGGTTCGTGAGGAACGTGCTTTATGCCATTGGAAACTCGGACCTTCCGGCGCTGGGGCATCTGGCGGCCGGTCTGGTGGAGGATGCGGACCCGGGCGTGGCCGATGCGGCGCGCTGGGCGGTGGAACGGCTGGAGGAGGCGTGAATGGACAGGCTGAAGGGGAAGACCGCGATCATCTCGGGCGGGGCGACGGGGATGGGGGCGGCCTCGGCGCGGCTTTTCGCGGCAGAAGGTGCCGCGGTCGGGGTGATCGACCGCAACGTCGAGGCCGGGCGGGCGCTGGTGGCAGAGATCAAGGCGGCGGGGCACAAGGCCCATTTCGCGCGGGCCGACGTGGCCCTGAAGGCGGAGGTCGAGGCGGCTGTCGCCGACGTCAACCTGGCACTTGGTCCAGCCAACGTGCTGTTCAACCACGCGGGAACCATCGTCATCAAGCCGTTCCTTGAGACGGAGGAGGCGGACTGGGACTTTCTGTTCGATGTGAACGTCAAGTCGATGTACCTGATGACCCGGGCGGTCCTGCCGCAGATGCTGGCCGCAGGGGGCGGGTCGATCGTCTGCACCTCGTCGATCTCGGCGGTCTATGCGACGCCGAATGAGGTGCTTTACGACGCAACCAAGGGGGCCTGCCACATGTTTGCCCGGGCGATCGCGGTCGAGTTCCGCGACCGGGGCATCCGCTGCAACGCGGTCTGTCCGGGGTTCATCCAGACGCCGCACGGTGACCGGGAGGTCGAATTGCTGGCAAAGCTGGGGGTCGATGTGTCCGACGCGGCCATCGCGGCAGCGCAGGGGCGGATGGGACGCCCCGAGGACGTGGCGCGGGCGGCGCTGTATCTGGCATCGGACGAGGCCGAGTTCGTCAACGGGGTCCAGCTGTTCGTCGACAACGGCTTTTCGGCGGTTTGACGCGGAAGGCCGTGCCAGGCGGGTAGGCAGAACCGCGATTCGGGTGCATGATGGGCGACGTTTCTCAACCTGGGAGGAGAGCATGAGCCGACATCTTGCGGATCATCGCAGCCGGTCCACAGGCGGCCGGGTGAAGCATTTCCTGCGTCTGGCGCGAAACCCGAGAGAGACCTGGCTGCGCCCGAGGGGCAAGGCCGGCGCGGGTCGTCTGGTGCAGTTCCTGCGGATCGAACGGGGCCGCAGCGCCTGATCTGTCCACGGTGGGCAGGTTTGCGATGGCCAGTCAGAACAATGCCTTGCGGGACGGCGCTAACCTTTTGTCAAGGTCTGCCAGGCTTCAGCCGATCCCGCAGCGCGGCGAGGATGTCGCGGAGGTCGGCGATGTCGGCCAGCGGCAGCCCGGTCTTTTCGGCAAAGGCGCGCGGGACGTCCCTGGCCTGCTGTGCCAGGTTTCGTCCCGCCTCGGTCAGGCTGATGCGGACCTGACGTTCGTCTATCCGATCGCGACTGCGGGTCACCCAGCCCAGCGCCTCCATCCGCTTGAGAAGCGGGGTCAGGGTGTTGGAGTCCAGCCGAAGCTCGGCCCCGAGCTGGCTGACGGTGCGGGCGTCCTGGCCGTTCAGCGCGCAAAGCGCCAGATACTGCGGGTAGGTCAGGCCCAGAGGATCAAGCAGCGGCGCATAGGCGGCATGAACAGCATGCGCGGTGGAATGCAGCGCGAAGCAAAGCATGTCTGAAGGGGCAAGCGCCATGCCCTAGTATACATCGCCCACGATGTAAACGCAAGCGATTGACGAATCGGATCGGATCGCGAACGATATAATCGTATACGATAGGAGTCATCATGCCGACGGACGTCAAATACTGGACCGAAGCCAAGGCCACCGGCGGTGGGCGCAACGGCGTGAGCGCGCTTGCCAACGGACAACTGACCGTGACCCATGCCAGCCCAAAGGAGCTTGGCGGTTCCGGTCTTGGTCACAACCCGGAGGAGCTGTTCGCCCTGGGCTATGCCGCCTGCTACCTGGGTGCGATGCGCTTTGCCGCCGCCAGCGAGAAGCTGGGTCAGGTGCCCGAGAACGCCACTGTCACGGCCCATGTCGGGATCGGCGGCCGGTCAGATGGCGGCTTTGGCCTGAAGGTCCGGCTTGTCGTGTCCCTGCCGGGTGTCGAGCGGCCGGTCGCGGAAAAGATTGCCGAGCGCGGGCATTTCATCTGCCCGTATTCGAACGCGACCAAGGGCAACATCGAGGTCACGACCGAACTGGTCCAGGCCGGGAGTGCCGACTGATCCGGTCGCCCCAAGCGACATGCCCCCGAAGGGACAGGCGCGACAGGGTGCCCGGATCAGCCCTGCCCTGAATCGTCCGGCTTACCCCGGTTGACGGACAGGCGGTCTGCATAGGCATCGAGCCGCAGGAAGGCGGGCGGGGCAAGCGTCAGGGCAACCGCCCAGCTTGCGACCAGCATTTCCCCACCATCCTCAAGCAGACCCATGATGCGTGACACGAAGTCGGCGGAGGCCTGGCCGGAGAGGAAATGCGACACGACCTGGTGGAGGGCGTCGATCCCGACGCCGAACGCCCCGAGAACAATCAGGACGGCGTAGTACCGCAAGGTCATCCTGGCGGCGTTCCGGCCGCTTCTGGTCAGCAGAAGCGTGGTGACACCAAGCGCAATCGCCCCCATCGCAAGAAAGACCAGGATCTCGCCGATATCGCTTCCGAACAGGAAGTAGGCGTCGGGCAGTTGCAGGTCGATCGACAGGATCGCGCCCAGCGTCTCATGCATCTGGAAGGAATCGTCGATGAGGATCATGAAGAAGACCACGGCCCAGGCCAGGGGCGGGAGCCATCGGTC
>JBIJDO010000382.1:0-3269 GCA_044344105.1 Tabrizicola sp. | reverse complement strand
CCGTATTACCGCGGCTGCTGGCACGGAGTTAGCCGGGGCTTCTTCTGGGGGTACAGTCATTATCTTCCCCCCCGAAAGAGCTTTACAACCCTAAGGCCTTCATCGCTCACGCGGCATGGCTAGATCAGGCTTGCGCCCATTGTCTAAGATTCCCCACTGCTGCCTCCCGTAGGAGTCTGGGCCGTGTCTCAGTCCCAGTGTGGCTGATCATCCTCTCAAACCAGCTATGGATCGTCGGCTTGGTAGGCCGTTACCCCACCAACTACCTAATCCAACGCGGGCCGATCCCTTCCCGATAAATCTTTCCTCCCCCATCACTACAATGAAAGAGCTTATACGGTATTACTCCCAGTTTCCCGAGGCTATTCCGTAGAAAGGGGTACGTTCCCACGCGTTACTCACCCGTCCGCCGCTCGCCCCGAAAGGCGCGCTCGACTTGCATGTGTTAGGCCTGCCGCCAGCGTTCGTTCTGAGCCAGGATCAAACTCTCAAGTTGAAAGCACCGAAGTGCTGTCCTTGACGTCGAACCTTCGCACATCTGTCTGCACCCGCCGTCACAGCGGACACAGATCAGTCTCTGTCCATGTGCCAAGTCATCCGAAGACAACGTGACCCACAAGACAGTGAAGCTGACACCCACATCATCGGTACATCCCCTCGCAGGAACCTCCCTAGTAGGCCGATATGCAAACAGTCAAACGCCGATGCGCCCAAACCGCCCGCATATCCCTTCATTACCAATCAGTCTCAAAGAGCACGGACACAAAAACTGCAGCACACCAGAACTTCTGGCGGTACTGCCATCTTGCCTCCAGGATTTCGCGGCTTTCTTCACCGCTTCCGTCCCGTGCCGTCGTCGTCTCCGACCCCGACCCGTTGCGGTGAAGCGGCTTTTAGTCCCGGGTCCCTGGGGCCGCAAGCGGAAAATGACGAAACCATGACGATTTTTTCCGAAGCCGCATTTGTGCTGGAAGGTCAGCCGTTTGCGCCCGCTCCCCCGGCAATGCCGGCCGGATCGTGGGTCACCCTGCCCCCCGTCACCGTCAGGGCAATCCCGGTCTGACCGATGTGCCCGGCCGGAATCGTCTCGATATCCCCGTCGATCAGCACCAGATCACCGGCCATGCCCGCCCGCAGCACGCCGGTCAGCCCGTCCAGATGTGCCGCCCAGGCCCCGCCGACCGTATAGGCGCGCAAGACCTCCATCAGTCCGACCCGCTCATCCTGCGCCCCGTCATAGGGCACCCGGGTCAAGGCCGCCTGGATGCCGCGCAGCACGCTGACATCGGTCACCGGCCAGTCGCTGGCAAAGGCCAGCGGCGCACCGTGGTCGGCCAGCGTCTTCCAGAGATAGGCGTCGCGCCAGCGGTCGCGATGGAAGACGTGGTCCATCGTCGACATCGGAAAGTCCATCGCGCCCGGCGGATGCGGCGGCTGGACCGAGGCGGTGATCCCCAGCGCCCCGAGACGCGGCACATCCGCCCGGTCGATCAGCTCGATATGCTCGATCCGGTGGCGCAGGTCGGGCCGACCCGCCGCGGCATAGCCGTCGACGGTCTGGCGCACGGCACCGTCGCCGATGGCATGGACCGCGATCTGCAGGCCCCGGCGCGAGATTTCCCGGCAGATGTCCTTGAACCGCTCCGCCTCGAACAGCGGCGCGCCCTTTTCGGTCGTCCCGGGGTAGTCGTGCAGCATACAGGCGGTGCGGCTGTCCACCACCCCGTCCATGAACATCTTCACGAAACCGCTCGTCACCCAGTCGCCGGTGAACTCGGCCGCCATGGCGCTGGCGCGGTCCAGCTCCGACAGGTCCATATGCGGCTTGAAATGGAAGGGCACCTTCACGCGTGCGGTCAGCCGCCCCTCGGCTTCCAGCTCTTTCAGCAGGACGCAGGTGTAGCGGTTGCCATCCATGTTCACCATCGAGGTGATTCCCTGCGCCGCGCAATGCGCGAGACCCGCCACCACCTTCTCCTTGTCCTTTGCCCGCTGCGCCGCGTCCGGCCAGGGGTCGGGCTCGCCGCCCGTGGCAATGCCGAGCTGCAGATGCAGATCGCCGGTCAAGGCCAGAACCGGGGAGAAGGCCTCGAATTCCAGGAGTTCCCCGGATGCGGTTCCGTCGGCCCCGATCACCACCACATGCCCGGCAGGCATTGCCGCCCCGTGCAGAAGACCTGCCGCCTGCAAGGCCGCCGTATTGGCCCAGACGGTATGGTGATCCGGCGACATCATCGCGATGGGCCGGTCGGCGATCACCCGATCCAGGTCGTGCCGCGTGACCGCACGGTCGAGGATGTCATAGGCCGCTCCCTGCGCCATCAGGAGCGGCAGGCCGGGGTTCTTGTCAGCATAGGTCCGAAACGCCGCAGCCAGGCCGTCAAACCCTGCCACCCCACCAAGCTGCAACTGCGACAGCTCGTTCCCGCCAAGGACCAGATGCAGATGACTTTCGACGAAACCCGGCAAGAGCGTCCGTCCCCTGGCATCAACGACCCGTGTCCCCGGCCCGGCCAGTGCCTCGACCTCGGCGCGTGACCCGACCGCCAGGATGCGCCCGCCCCGCAAGGCCACCGCCTCGGCCCGAGGGCGGTCCTTGTCCATGGTCAGGACCTTCGCATTGGTGATGATCATCTCGGCTTTCACCGCCTCATTCCTTTCGTGCTTTCATGCTGGGAAAAACATCCTGCGGGGGTCCGGGGGTGCAAAACCCCCGGTTCCGCCCTCAGCTTCGCGCGCTTCCATCGGCCATCACGCACAACATTTCAAACATCAGACTTATCCCCAGCCAGGCCGTCCCACCCGAAGGATCGAACGGCGGCGAGACCTCGACCAGGTCCGCGCCCACAAGGTCCAACCCCTCAAGACCCCGCGCCACCTGCAACGCCTGCCAGGAGGTCGGCCCGCCCACCTCGGGCGTCCCGGTCCCCGGCGCGAAGGTCGGATCGACAAAGTCGATGTCATAGGTCACGTAGACCGGCCCGGACCCGACGATTTCCCGCGCCTCGGCCATCACCTCCTCGGCCCCCCGCGCGTGAAACTCGGCAACGGGCACGATCCGGATGCCGTTGGCTGCGGCAAAGTCCCAGTCTTCCCGCCCATAGGCGCTGCCGCGCACCCCGATGATCACATAGCGTTTCGGGTCGATCAGCCCCTCTTCGACCGCCCGGCGGAACGGGGTGCCATGGGTGTAGCGCGCGGTGCCGAAGTAGCTGTCGTTGAGGTCGGTGTGGCTGTCGAACTGGATCATCCCGACGGCGCGCGCCTTC
>JBIJDO010000381.1:0-3270 GCA_044344105.1 Tabrizicola sp. | reverse complement strand
CCACGCTGTCGCTGCCGGGGGTGCAGGGCGGCTGGTTCGCGATGCCGGACCCGGGGCTGCAGGCCCAGTTCCGCGCGCGCTACGAGGGGGCCTATGGCAGCGCGCCGGTGCCGGTCGCGGGTCTGGCCTATGACGGGATTGCTGCGATCGGGGCCCTTGCCGCGCGGGCGGAGGGTGGCGCGCCGATCGACAAGTCCGACCTGACCCAGTCGGCGGGCTTTGCCGGGGTGTCGGGCATCTTCCGCCTCTTGCCGAACGGCACCAACGAACGGGGTCTTGCCGTGGCGCAGATCCGGGGCAACCAGGTGGTGGTCATCGATGGCGCGCCGCGCAGCTTTGCGGGCGCCGGGTTCTGACATCGTGACCACCCTGGCCGAGGCACGTCAGGCGACCCCCTCGGCCGCGGCCGGATTTCCGCTTCCCGACGAAGACCGGCTCGGCACTGGGGTCCGGCTTTGCCAGAGTGCTGCGTCCGATCCGAAATCGGCCCGATCCGTCGTGGTGCGCGAGCTCATGGCCGCCAAGACCGCAGCGGTTGCCGGCTTCGAGACCCGCTTCCGCGACCTGCCCCGCCAGGCCCGGGGGCTGATCGCGGCGCAGGCGGCGCTGACCGATGTGCTGGTCCGCCAGACGCTGGAGGCCGCGCTGCGGCTGCATCCCCTGGCCAACCCGACCGAGGCCGAGCGCATCGCGGTCCTGGGCGTCGGCGGCTATGGCCGGGCCGAAATGGCGCCGCAGTCGGATGTGGACCTTCTGTTCCTGACCCCCTGGAAGATCACGCCCTGGGCCGAAAGCGTCATCGAGACGATGCTTTACATGCTGTGGGACCTGAAGCTGAAGGTCGGCCATTCCAGCCGCACGGTGAAGGACTGCCTGCGCATGGGGCGCGAGGATGTGACGATCCGGACAGCTCTGCTGGAGCACCGTTTCATCTGCGGCCATGCTCCCCTGGCGGTCGAGCTGGACGACCGGCTCTGGGCGGAGCTCTTCCGCAACTCCGGCCCCGAATTCATCGAGGCCAAGCTGGCCGAACGGGCCGAGCGTCACAAGCGCCAGGGCGGCCAGCGCTATGTGCTTGAGCCGAACGTGAAGGAGGGCAAGGGCGGTCTGCGCGACCTGCAGACGCTCTACTGGATCGGGAAGTACCTGCACCGGGTGCCGTCGGCCGAAGGTCTGGTGGGCGCAGGGCTGCTGTCCCGCGAAGAGTTCGACAGCTTTGCCGAGGCCGAGGATTTTCTCTGGGCGGTGCGCTGCCACCTGCACTACATCACCGGTCGCGCCACCGACACGCTGACCTTCGACCTGCAGGTCGAGGTCGCGGCGCGGATGGGCTTTCGCGACACCGCCGGCAGGCGTGCGGTCGAGCATTTCATGCAGGACTATTTCCGCCTCGCCACCCGGGTCGGCGAGCTGACGCGCATCTTCCTGACCGAGCTTGAAGCCCGCCATGCCAAGCGCGAGGCATCGCTGTTCGGCATCTTCAAGATGACCAAGCGGGTGAAGTCCGGCTACAAGCTGGTGCAGGGCCGGATCGACCTCAAGGATCCCGCCGACTTCCTCAAGGACAAGCTGAACCTCTTGCGCGTCTTCGAAGAGGCGTTGCGGACGAAATATCTCCTGCACCCCAACGTCATGCGGATCGTCACGCAGCACCTTGACCTTATCGACGACGAGATGCGCGAGGACCCCGAAGCGCAGCGGATCTTCCTCGACCTCCTCTTGCAGCACGGCAACCCGGAACGGTCCCTGCGGCGGATGAACGAGCTTGGGGTGCTGGCGGCCTTCATCCCGGAATTCGAGCCCATCGTCGCGATGATGCAGTTCAACGTCTACCACCACTACACGGTGGATGAGCACATCATCCAGACCATCAGCTGCCTGGCCCAGATCGAGCGGGGCGAACTGGTCGAGGACCTGCCCTTGTCGTCCTCGATCCTGAAGGAGGGGGTGAACCGGCGGGTTCTCTATGTGGCGCTGCTCATGCATGACATCGGCAAGGGCCGACCCGAGGATCATTCCATTCTTGGTGCGCAGATCGCCCGGCGGGTGGCGCCGCGTCTGGGGCTGGAGCCTGAGGAATGCGACACGGTGGAATGGCTGGTGCGCTACCATCTTCTGATGTCCGACATGGCGCAGAAGCGCGACATCGGCGACCCGCGCACGGTGCGCGACTTTGCCAAGGCCGTGAAGACGCGGAAACGGCTGGACCTCCTCACCGTGCTGACGGTCTGCGACATCCGGGGCGTGGGGCCGGGGACCTGGAACAACTGGAAGGCCATGCTCTTGCGCCAGTTGTACAAGCAGACCGCCGAGGCGCTGGAAGGGGGTCTTGAGACCCTGAACCGCGAGAACCGCAAGGACGACGCCAAACTGGACCTGCGCAAGCGGCTTGCCGGGTGGGACAAGGCGGCTCTCGACCACGAAACCGGCCGCCATTACGCACCCTACTGGCAGGGCCTGTCGACCGACACCCATGAGGTCTTTGCCCGGCTTCTGCAGGGTCTGGGCAACGACGAGATCCGCATCGATCTGCACCCCGACCCGGATCGCGACGCGACCCGCGCCTGTTTCGCGCTTGCCGACCATCCCGGCATCTTCAGCCGCCTTGCGGGTGCCTTGGCGCTGGTCGGGGCGAATGTGGTGGACGCGCGGACCTATACCTCGAAAGACGGCTATGCGACGGCGGTCTTCTGGGTGCAGGACATCGAGGGCAAGCCCTACGAGGTCAGCCGCCTGCCACGCCTGCGGGGCATGATCGACAAGACCCTGAAGGGCGAGGTTGTGGCCCGCGACGCGCTGAAAGACCGCGACAAGATCAAGAAGCGCGACCGCGAGTTCCGCTTTCCGACCCACATCACCTTCGACAACGAAGGCTCGGAAATCTACACGATCATCGAGGTCGACACCCGCGATCGCCCCGGCCTGCTGTATGACCTGACCCGGACGCTGGCCGTCAACAACATCTACATCGCCTCCGCCGTGATCGCGACCTACGGCGCGCAGGTGGTCGATACCTTCTACGTCAAGGACATGTTCGGCCTGAAGCTGCACCAGAAGCACCGGCAGGAGGCGCTTGACCGGAAACTGCGCCAGGCCATCGCCGAAGGGGCCGAAAGGGCCAGCGCATGACACGCATGCTTCGCAGCATCGTGACACTCGGCGGCTGGACGCTGGTGTCGCGCGGTGCGGGGCTGGTGCGCGAGCTGATGATGGCGGCCTATCTGGGCGCGGGGCCGGTGGCGGACGCGTTCAACGTGGCTTTCTCCCTGC
>JBIJDO010000120.1:0-7508 GCA_044344105.1 Tabrizicola sp. | reverse complement strand
AGCAGCGAATACCGTTTCGACCGCGCGAAGAACCCAAGCTGAGGGACGTCGAAGGTCATCCCGATGGCTTTCGAGAACGCGGAATCCGCATCGCCCAGCAAGGTGATCCCGGCGGCGGTGGCTCCCGTCGCCTCGCCCCAGGCCTTCATCACGAAAGGATCGTTCACCGCGATGCAGATGATCTCGTCCACGCCCTTGTCGGCGAAACGCCTGGCGGTGCGGATGAAAGACGGCACATGCGCGGTCGAACAGGTCCCGGTGTAAGCCCCCGGCAGCCCGAAGATCACCACCTTGCGGCCTTTCAGTATGTCGGCAAGCCTGACCGTTTCGGCCCCGGCATCGCCCATTCTCAAGAGCGTCGCCTCCGGCAGGCGTGTCCCTTCTGCAATCGTCATTCTCGCTGTTCCCTTGCTGATGGCGCGTTGCGCCTGCCTCGGCTTGGGTTATAGGGTCCGGCGCGGAACATGCCAGAGGGGGAAGCGCGATGCGCGTCGTGATCATCGGGGCCGGACAGGCCGGGGCGGCGCTGGCCGCAAAACTGCGCGCCCTGGGCCATGCCGGAGAGATCGTGATGCTGGGCGACGAACCGAGCCCCCCCTATCAGCGCCCGCCCTTGTCGAAGGCGTATCTTCTGGGCGAGATGGAGGAAGACCGGCTCTGGCTCCGCGCGCCGGACTTCTGGGCTGAGAACAACGTGGAAATGCGGCTGGGCCAGCCCGTGACCGGGATCGACCCGGCGGCGAAGACCGTGACCGCGGGCGGTGTCGCCCTGGCCTATGACCATCTGGCGCTGACCACGGGATCAGCCCCGCGCCGCCTGCCTGCCGCGATCGGCGGCGATCTGGCGGGCGTCTACACCGTCCGCACCCTTGCCGATGTCGATGCGATGCGGCAGGAGTTCCAGCCCGGCCGCCGCGTGATCATCGTCGGCGGCGGCTACATCGGGCTGGAGGCGGCGGCAGTGGCCTCGAAGCTTGGGCTGGATGTGACCGTCGTGGAAATGGCCCCGCGCATCCTGCAACGGGTGGCGGCGCCCGAAACCTCGGACCACGTCCGCGCGCTGCATCAGACGCATGGCGTCAAGGTGCTGGAAGCCACCGGGCTCGACCGGCTGGTGGGTGAGGGGCGCGTGACCGGGGCGCTGTTGAAGGATGGGCGGACGCTGCCAGCGGACTTCGTGATCGTCGGCGTCGGCATCACGCCGAACAGCCAATTGGCCGAGGCGGCGGGGCTGGTGATCGACAACGGCATCGCGACCGACGCGCTGGGCCGGACCTCGGACCCGGCGATCTGGTCGGCGGGGGATTGCGCGTCCTTCCCCTGGAACGGCGGGCGCATCCGGCTGGAATCGGTCGGCAATGCCATCGACCAGGCGGAAGTGGTGGCCGCGAACATCCTGGGGGCAGGGCAGCCCTATCAGGCAAAGCCCTGGTTCTGGTCCGACCAGTTCGACCTGAAACTGCAGATCGCGGGCCTCAACACCGGCTACGATCATATCGTCACCCGCGCGGGGGACGGGGACGCGGTCAGCTTCTGGTACTATCGTGGAGCGGAGCTGCTGGCCGTCGACGCCATGTCCGACCCCCGCGCCTACATGGTCGGCAAGCGGCTGATCGAGACGGGCAGGCACCCGGCCCCGGACGTCATCGCCTCGGCCCCGGACCTGAAGGCGCTTCTGAAGGCATGAGGATCATCGGCGGCAGCCGTCGGGGCCTGAAGCTGGCCGAGGTCGGCGACGGCGACATTGCCGCGCATCTGCGCCCGACCTCGGACCGGGTGCGCGAGGCGATCTTCAACCTTCTGATCAACGCGCATGGCAACCCGGTCGCGGGTGCGCGGGTGCTGGACCTTTTTGCCGGGACCGGCGCGCTGGGGCTGGAGAGCTTGAGCCGGGGGGCGGCAGAAGTGACCCTTGTCGATGACGGGGCCAAGGCGCTGGCGCTGATCCGGGCCAACATCGCGAAGATGCAAGCCGAGGCCGAGACCCACATCTTGAGATGCGATGCCACAAGGCTGCCGCCGAACCCCGCCGGACCCTGCAGCCTGATCTTCCTTGACCCGCCCTATGGCAAGGCTCTGGGCGAGGCCGCCCTTGCGTCTGCGGCCCGAGGCGGCTGGCTTGCCCCGGATGCGATGGTGGTCTGGGAGGAGGGGGCCGCAGCTTCCGCACCGCCGGGGTTTTCTCCGGTCGATCAGCGCAGGTACGGCGACACCGTCGTGACACTGCTGCGGGCCCCCGCATGATCCGCCCCGATGCCGTTCTCTTCGACTGCGACGGGGTCATCGTCGACAGCGAGGGCCCGACCTTCGCGCTTTTCCTTGACGAGTTCGCCGCGCATGGCTTGCCGCTGACGCACGAGGAATTCGAGGCGGACTTCGTTGGCGGGACGGTCGAGATGGTGGCCAAGCGGGCCCGGGCGGCGGGGGCGACGCTGCGGGAGGACTGGGTCGGGCAGTTCTACGGTCGGATGTACGCGATGCTTGCGGCGGGGGTCCCCCTGGTCACTGGGGTCACGGATGTGCTTGATCGGCTGGACGCTGTGGGTATGCCCTATGCCATGGGATCGAACGGGTCCTTGGAGAAGATGCAGATCACGCTCGGGCAGCACGGGCTGACAGACCGGTTCCGGGCGGTTCTGTCCGGCCAGGAAATCGGCAGGCCGAAGCCCGCGCCGGATGTCTATCTTGCGGCGGCGAGGGCCTGCGGGGCGGACCCAGCGGCTTGCGTGGTGATCGAGGACAGCGCGAACGGCGCGAAGGCGGGGCTGGCGGCGGGGATGCGGGTTCTGGGCTATGCCGGGCACGGGCCGGACACGCCGACGGCGCGGCAGCTTGCAGCGCTGGGGGTGCCGCTCTTTCACCGGATGGCGGACTTGCCGGGGTTGATCGGAATCTGAGCGGTGCCTCCTCGTGCGCCTTCGGCTTCTCGTCGGTGATGCTGGCGACGAGGGACGAAGTCACCGAGGAGCGGTCGGGTCAAAGCTTGCGTCTTGCCCGCAGGGCCGCGCCGATGGTGCCGTCGTCGAGGTAATCCAGCTCGCCCCCGATGGGCACGCCTTGCGCGAGAGTGGTGATCTGGGCGTCGGTCCCGACCAGGGCGTCGGCGATGTAATGCGCGGTGGTCTGGCCGTCGACCGTGGCGTTCAGCGCCAGGATCACTTCCCGGATGCCCTCCTCGGCGACACGGGCCGCAAGGCGGGGGATGCCAAGCTCGTCCGGGCCGATGGCATCCAGTGCCGACAGCGTGCCGCCCAGGACATGGTAGCGCCCCTTGAAGACCTGGCCGCGCTCCATCGCCCAGAGATCGGCCACATCCTCGACCACGCAGATCTCACCGGTCGCGCGGGCCGGATCGGCGCAGATGCCGCAGACCTCACTTGTGGAGATGTTGCCGCAGACGCGGCAATCCTTGGCCGCCAGCGCGACCTCGGACAGCGATTGCGCGAGAGGTGCCATCAGCTGCGCGCGTTTTTTCAGAAGGACCAGCACCGCGCGGCGGGCCGACCTCGGGCCAAGGCCGGGCAGCCGCGCCATCAGGTCGATCAGCGCCTCGATCCCGGTGTCGTCCTTGGCCATCAGAACGGCAGCTTCATGCCGGGGGGCATGCCCATCGCTTCGGCAAGGCGGGCCATCTCCTCTTCGCTGCGGGTTTTCGCCTTCGACTGGGCGTCGTGGATCGCGGCCAGGATCAGGTCCTCGACCACCTCCTTTTCCGACGCCACCAGGATCGAGGCGTCGATGTCGAGCCCGGTGACCTCTCCCTTCGCGGTGGCGCGGGCCTTCACGAGGCCAGCCCCGGCCTCACCCGTCACGACGATGCTTGCCAGTTCCGTCTGCAGGTCGGCCAGCTTGCCCTGCATTTCGGTGGCGGCCTTCATCATCTTGGCCATGTCGCCAAGCCCGCCAAGCGCTCCAAGACCCTTCAGCATGTTGTTCCCTCTGTATTTCCCTTCAGATACGGGGCCAGAGGCTTCGGCGCAAGGTCATGGCACGGCCCGGAACAGCATCCGGCGGGGCGCAAAGCCCGCTGCGCGGAAGAAGGCATGGGCGTCGGTGTTGCCTTCCCAGGTGTCGAGGAGGATTTCGCCGGCCTCCTCGTCGCGGGCCAGTTGCCGTGCTGCAGCCAGCAGCGCGCGGCCATGGCCTTGCCTGCGGGCCACGGGGGCGACGGCGATATGGTCCACCATCAGGCGGCGGTAGCCGGGGGAAAAGACCGAAGCCTCGCGGATCTGCAGCGCGCAAAGCACATAGCCAAGGGCCGGATCGCCCGCCAGAAAGGCCGTGCAGGCCGGGTCGGACAGACGGTCGGAGAAATGGGACAAGAGACCGTCGGGATCGGGGTCGGGAAAGAACGCCTCGGGGTAGCGCGCCGCGTGCCAGCCCTGCACATGGGCGTTCAGGCGGGCGAGGGTCGCCGCGTCGGCCAGCGTCGCGCGGCGGATCATGCCTCGAACGGGTCCCAGTCGTCGTCGGCCTCCGCTTCAGCCAGCGGCAGGGCGACCTCGGCCGCCTGGGACGACATCGCCTCGGGCGAGCGGACCTCGCTGATGCGGGCACCGGGAAAGGCCGTGAAGATCGCCTGAACCAGCGGGTTGTCCGCCGCGTCGGCACGCGCCGCCGCAAGGTCGCGGTCGCGCGCCTCGGCAATCGTGGGCTGGCCACCGGCGGCCACCACCGACACCCCCCAGCGCGCGCCGGTCCAGCCCTGCAGGCGCTGGCTGATCCGAGCGGCAAGGTCGGGCCGCGCACCGGGCGCGGGCTCGAACTCGATCCGTCCGGGGGCATAGCGCACCAGGCGCAGGCCGGTCTCGATTTCGTTCATCAGCAGCATGTCGCGCTTTGACCGGATCAGTTCGACGATCCGGTCGAAGGTCGCATAGACCTGCAACTGGCTTTCGGCCAGCGCGGGGGCGGTGGCGGTCATCACCGGTCCGCGCCCCGGCGCAGAATGGACCGGGGCGAGGCGGGGGGAATGGACGGTGGAGCCACCCGCAGGCGCGCCTCCGGGCACCCCTGCCGGACGCGGCGTGTCCGACAGCTTTCTCACCAGCGTCTCGGGGTCCGGCAGGTCCGCGACATGGGTCAGCCGGATCACCGCCATCTCGGCGGCCATCATCGCGTTCGGGGCCAGCGCCACTTCTTCGATGGCCTTCAGAAGCATCTGCCACATCCGCGTCAGCGCCCGCATCGGCAGGCGCGCTGCAATGTCCTGACCCCGCGTCTGTTCATCCGGCGGGGTGGTCGGGTCCTCGGCCGAGGCGGGGTTGATCTTGACGACCGAAATCCAGTGCGTGATCTCGGCCAGATCGCGCAGGACTGCCATCGCGTCGGCCCCGTCGGCGTATTGGCCGGAAAGCTCCGCCAGCGCGGCGGCGGCATCGCCCTGCATGATCAGGTTGAAGAGGTCGAGGCTGCGGCCCCGGTCGGCCAGCCCCAGCATGGCGCGGACCTGGTCGCCGGAGGTTTCCCCAGCGCCATGCGCAATCGCCTGGTCCATCAGGCTCATCGCGTCGCGGACCGACCCCTCGGCGGCGCGGGTGATCAGCGCGAAAGCGTCGGGCGCAAGCTTCGCCCCCTCCAGATCGGCGACGCGGGCAAGGTGGGCCATCATCACCTCGGGCTCGATCCGCTTCAGGTCGAAGCGCTGGCAGCGCGACAGGACCGTGACCGGCACCTTGCGGATTTCGGTGGTGGCGAAGATGAACTTCACATGCGCCGGGGGTTCCTCCAGCGTCTTCAGTAGCGCGTTGAACGCGGCGGTCGACAGCATGTGGACTTCGTCGATGATATAGACCTTGAACCGGGCTGATGCTGCCCGATAGTGAACGGAATCAATGATTTCCCGGATGTCGCCGACCCCGGTGCGCGACGCGGCGTCCATCTCCAGCACATCGACATGGCGGCCCTCGGCGATGGCCTTGCAAGGCTCACAGACCCCGCATGGCTCGGTCGTCGGGCCGCCGTTGCCATCCGCACCCACGCAGTTCAAGCCCTTGGCGATGATCCGCGCCGTGGTGGTCTTGCCGACCCCGCGCACGCCGGTCATCACGAAGGCATGCGCGATCCGGTCCGCCGCAAAGGCGTTCTTCAGCGTGCGCACCATCGCCTCCTGCCCGATCAGGTCGGCAAAGGTCTGGGGGCGGTACTTGCGGGCAAGAACCTGATAGGCGGGCTGGTCGGTCATTCACGCTCCACTCGCGGGCACGGCTGGACCGGGCAAGACTAGGGTCAGCCGCGACCAAGGTCCACCGCGAAAGGCGTCAGCCGGGCAGGGGGCCGTAAAGCCGGGTCGGCAATCCGCGCAGGACATCCGAGTTCCGGCGCATCCGGGCAAGGGTCCAGCCGCCCTGGAACCCGATCATCAGGGTCTCGGCGGCTTCATCCGCCGCTTCGGCAGTCTGGCCAAGGGCCACGCCATGCCGGGCCGCCGCAGCGATGATTCGGTCGAAAGCGGCGGCGGCGTGGGCGCGGAACCGGTCATGATCCGGCCCCTCGAACAGCAGGCCGAAGATCGGGCAGGCATCGGCGCTGTCCAGGATGTCGAAAAGCTTGGCCATCTTGTGGCAGAAGGTGGTCGCCCCATGCCGCCAGTCCGGTGCCGCGCGAAAGCTGTCGTCGATCACCCGCACGATTTCGGCGGCGGTCCAGTCGGCGGCGGCGCAGGCAAGATCGGCTTTCCCTGCCGGGAAATGGTGGTAGAGCGACCCCTTCGGCACTCCGGCCTCGGCCAGGATTTCGGCCAGCCCGGTGCCATCGTAGCCGCGCTGGCGAAAGAGCCGGGTCGCGGTGAAAACCAGGCGGTCGCGGGTGGTGGGCGCTTCGGTCATGTCGGGAAACATAGGCTGCGCCTGGTCGTCTGAAAAGACTAGACCGATTGGTCCAGTCGTGCTACTAGACCAATCGGTCTAATCAGCGGAGGCGACAATGCTGGACGGGGCAGCCCAGAAGAACCCGACAGGCGACGGCGAGGCATTGGACATCCGCAGCGACGGGGCGCGTCTTCGCGGTCGGATCTTCCGACCGAAGGGTACGCCTCGGGCGGCGATGGTCATCCATGGGGCGACCGGCGCGCCTGCCGGGTTCTACCGGGCCTTTGCCGAATGGGCGGCGCGGGATCGCGACCTTGCTGTTCTGACCTATGACTACCGCGACTTCGGTTCCTCGGCGCGCAGGCCTGTTCGGGGCTCCAAGGCGACGCTCGCGGATTGGGGGCGTCTCGATCAGGCGGCTGCGTTGGAGACCCTGGCGCGCATGTATCCCGATACGCCGCTCTGGGTGATCGGCCATTCGGTCGGGGGCCTGTGGCTCGGCTGGCACGAGGCGATGGGCCGCGTCACCCGGGCGATCACGCTTGGGGCAGGCCTGACCCATGTCACGGACCACCCGCCCCGCTATCGCTGGAAGGCGCGGATGTTCTGGTCGCCTCCAGTGCGGGCGCTGGCTTGGGCATCAGGCTACCTGCCAGGACGCATCCTGGGCCTTCCAGCGGACCTGCCGCGCGGCGTGTA
>JBIJDO010000307.1:0-4050 GCA_044344105.1 Tabrizicola sp. | reverse complement strand
GCGGCGCTGGGGCCTGACGCCCGGCTGGCATCTGTCAGACGTGGGGCGCAGCCTGCCCCTGCCCGACCCGCACCGGGTGAAATGCCGCCTGAAGATGATCGCCGTCGCGGATGATGACCTCGTTCCCCCCGCCGCCGTCTGGCGCGCAAGGGCGCTTTATCCCGAGGCGATGAAGTCGCAACTTGTCCTGCGTCCCCAGGATTTCGGCCTGAAATCCATCGGCCATATCCCGCCGTTTCACCGCCGGAATGCGGTGCTCTGGCCCGCGATCCTGGACTAGCGCATCAGGTCCGACTCTGACCAGCCCAGTCGCGCCAAATCGTCGGCGCGGGCGGCGGCATCATCGCCAACGATGCAAGGTCGGTGCAGGCGCGGAATTCCTCAAGCGCGGTGCGGGTCGGTTTGCAGTACGGACGACGGGGTCTGTCATCGCAGTACCCCAGACTGCGGAAACAGGTGAGAGGCTGGACAACTCACACATATCAATAAATTCAATGCGTTATCCGGAGATCTGGCACCGAAAATCGCATATATTCTGGCACCCAAATTTCGGGGCTTTCGAATAGTATCGGGCACCAGACGGTAGATCGCAAGGCGCCAATAGTCTCTACGCTGGGGGCTCGCGTGGAACCGGCACACCTTCTGCTCGCCGACGCCTCATCCCGTGTCCAGGAGCTGCCGCAACGCACGGACCCGTTCGGGCGTGATCCTCGGGTCGCGCCCTCCCGAGATGACGCGGATGAACTCAATCCAGGTCTGTTCGTTAATGGTAAGCTGGTCCCACGGTCCCGCCGGGGCCGTGGGCAGCATGAACGCCGTAACCTCCCGCGACTTCATTTGCCGAAGATCGCCCGGAGTGCAGCACGCGACCGCGCGGTGATCCGCGGATCGCTGTTGTCGGACGCATCGCGCAGTTCGGAGAGCCAGCCTTGCTCGTTCACAGTCGCGGGGGTGCCGAAGATGTCGACGATCGCCTTCGCTGCCGTTGCTCCCACAGCCTGGTCCAGCGCCAGACGCATGAGGTTGGCGGGGTCAACCTCCAGCGCCTTCGCGAGTGACGGCACGCGGTCGATCGGCACCTTGTTCCGCCCGTTCTTCAGGAAGGTCATCATGTTCGCGTTGGGGAAACCCGCCTCGCTGGCGATTTCGGCCTGGGTCTTGCGGTGCGACAGGTCACGGATGCGGTCAGCGATCAGCTTCGCGGTGGCAGTGTTCTGATAGTGGTTGGTCATGTTCTCGCTCATGTGGTTGGTCACATGACATACCTACCGCAGCGCTGTAGCGCGGTCGGGTGGGGGAGTTGTTCGTGGGTCTCGGGACCTCGTGATCGAGCGAAGTCCTAGAAGATCAAGCAGACCACGATGGGGGTGCATCCTGCCCCAGCCGTTCGGGGATGCCAGAACCTGCCACTCCTCAGCTAATCGGTCGGTATGGGTTCATTTTCAGTCCGCGCCGAGACCGAGCTCTCGGGCCTTTTCCCTAGCCGAAGAAGCGAACTCGCAGATGAAAAGTTGAGCCACCGGGCTTGGCGTCCGGTCCAGACGCCAGTGAAGGCCGACCGTGCGCATGCAGGCGGGGTCGCGGAGGGGGAGCGCTGCCAGCGCGGTGGACAGGTTGACCGTGGCAAGCGACGGCAGAAGCGTCACCCCCATCCCCGCCTGGACCATCGCCATCAGCGAGGCAACGTTCCTTACCGACAGACGGACGTGGCCGGCAAGGCTTTGAAAGGTGGCGGAGGGCAGGTTGCGGGACGCCTCGTTCAGGATCATCGGAATGCCGTCCAGATCGGCCCAGTCCAGCTCGTCCCTCCGCCGCGCCAGCGGGCTGTCGCTTCGGCATACCAGCTTGAACGGGTCCCTGAAGATGGTTTCGCTTGCAAGGCCCGGCAGGTCACGCGGCAGCCCGGCAATGCCTAGGTCCACTTCACCCGTTTCCACAAGGTGGCGAACATCGGTGCTGTCGGTGTCGACAAGGTCGATGTCAAGGTCGGGCCGGTTGGCTGCGAAGGCCTGCAGGAATTCCGGCAGCAGCATCGTGGCGACCGACGGGACAGAAGCGATGCGCAGCTTGCCGCTCCGTCCCTTCGACTGCGCTTCGATGCGCTCCATCGCGCGGTCGTAGTCGCGCAGGACGATCACGGACTGGTCGTAGAGAAACCGGCCCATTTCTGTAAGCGTGGACTTGCGATCCGTCTCGAAGAGGGGGCCGCCGAGCCGGTCCTCGATCTGCTTCAGCGTCATCGAGACGGCCGAGGGTGTCCGGTATAGCCGCTCGGACGCGTCCTTGATGTTTCCGTGATCGGCGACCTCGACGAAGGTCCTCAGCGCTTCAAGTCGTAGCATGTTCAGTCCCGTTGAAATTTCTACAAGAAATACTGTGTTGATCTTAATCTGGCAATCGTCACCCTTCCCGGCGCAACAGGAGGGTGGCATGGCGGTTGGACTGAATCTGGACGGGGTGGAGGCGCTGGCCCTGCGGCTGCTGTGCGAGGCAGGGGCGAGCGAGTCGCAGGCTGGGCCCATGGCGAGGTCGATCCGGGAGGCGGAACGCGATGGCGTGCGGTCGCACGGGCTGATGTATCTACCGATCTATGCCGAGCATCTGGCTTGCGGCAAGGTGGATGGAACTGCCGTCCCGGTGCTGGACCGGCCCCGCGCCGGGGCGGTGACGGTGGACGCGGCGCACGGCTTTGCCCATCCGGCCATCGACCTTGGTCTTCCCGTCCTGCTGCAGGCCGCACGCGACTGCGGGATTGCGGCAATGACCCTGCACCGGTCCTACAACTGCGGAGTGCTGGGCCACCATGCCGAGCAGATCGCCGAGGGGGGGCTGATCGGGCTGTGCTTCACTCATGCCCCGGCTTCGATCGCGCCAGTGGGCGGGCGCGTCCCGGTGATCGGGACCAACCCTTTTGCGCTTGCGGTCCCCGACGGGGCTGGAGGAGCGCGGTTCGTGGTGGACCAATCGGCCAGCGTGGTGGCCAAGTCCGAGGTGATCCTGCGGTCCCGGCGCGGCGAGGCGATCCCGGAAGGATGGGCGCTGGATGCCGAGGGCCTTCCGACGCGGGACGCTGCAGCGGCGCTGAAAGGGTCGATGCTTCCCGCCGGTGGGGCGAAGGGCTTTGGCATGGGGCTTCTGGTGGAGGTTCTAGCCTCGGCTCTGGCTGGTGCCGCCCCAAGCCGCGAGGCCTCGCCCTTCTCCGGCTCTGTCGGCGGCCCCCCGGCCACGGGGCAGTGTTTCCTGGCGATCGATCCGGTCGCTTTTGCTGACGGGTTCGTGGACCGGATCGCCGCGCTGGCCGAAGCGATCGCGACGCAAGAGGGCGCGCGGCTTCCCGGCGCGCGACGCAAGGAGGCGCGGATGCGGATCGACGCGGCGGGCGTCACAGTCGACGCGGATCTTGCGACGCGCTTGGGACTGCAAGTTCAATTGGATTGAAATGAATGTCATTCGTTGTCGTTTGATTGAATCTGTGGGTCGTCCTTACGCTACCCGCAGTGACAGAGGCGGCAGAAGCCCCGCCCGGAACAGGAGAGGTTCGCGATGAAACAGACGACACGCTTTGCCGCCCTTGCGGCCACGGCCCTTGCAGGGACGATCCACGCCGAACCCGCCGCCGCGCAGGATTGCGGGACGGCAGGCACCATCACGGTGGCCGAGATGACCTGGCTGTCCGCCGCCACGCTTGCGAATGTCGCGCAGAAGATCATGGCCTTGGGCTACGGCTGCGACGCGCAGCTGGTGCCGGGAGACACGGTGCCGACGGCCACCTCGATGCTGACCCGGTCCGAGCCCACGGTCGCGCCCGAGCTTTGGGTGTCCACCGTGCAGGCGCAGTGGGACCAGATGCAGGAGAAGGGCAACGTCTACAAGGCGTCCAACATCTTCTCAGACGGCGGGCAGGACGGGCTTTGGGTGCCTGATTACGTGCTGGAGCAGAACCCCGGCCTGAAGACGATCGAGGACCTGGCAGCGAACTGGCAGATCTTCGAGGACAACCAGAGCCCTGGCAAGGGGCGCCTTTACAACGGCCCCCCCGGCTGGGCGAGC
>JBIJDO010000380.1:0-3282 GCA_044344105.1 Tabrizicola sp. | reverse complement strand
CAGCTGAAGCGACCGCTCCCCGATGGCCGCACGGACCTCGGCCACCATGCGGACCTCTTCGTCAAGGCCGACCGTTCCCATCTTGCCTTCGAACCGCGTCGCCCCGTGGCGTTCGATCATCGTCGCACAGTAGGCCGCAACCTCCGCCGGAGAGCTTTCCCCCCTGTCGCTCCCCGGCCAGCGATAGCTGAAATACTCCGTCAGTTCGATCCGGTCGCGCCGTATTCCCCCAAGCAGCATGGCAAGCGGTACGCCTTCCGTTTTGCCGCGCGCGTCCCACATCGCCATCTCGATCCCGCCGAAGACCCGGCGTTGGGCCAGGACGTTGCCCCAGGGCGTGTAGCGCATGCCGGGCACGACCCTCGCCTCGGCGGTGCCGACCTCGCGCAGGTCATGGCCCACCAGCCGCGCACCCAGCGAGACCACATCGGCGGCCCGGTCGCCATCGGCGCATTCGCCAAGTCCGATGACGCCGTCCTCGGTCTCGACCTCGATCACCGTCTTGGTCAGCGACGCGATGGCCCCGTAGGAAAATCGATAGGGCGCGCGGAACGGAATGTTGACGGGCGTGGCGGTGATGGAGCGGATGAGCATCGGGTCACTCCCTTTCTGCCGCTTTGGCATGGGCGTGGCGCAAGGTCTTGCCTGCCAGCGACAGACCCGCCGTGTTTGGCAAGGTCACGCTTCAGAGACACTTTGCGGTCATGGCCTTCGCCAGGCGGTGCCTGGACGCGACAGCGTCTTTTCGGCCGACGCGCCGTCAGGGCCGCTGGTACACCGCCTTGATCATCGCCCGCGCCAGAAGCATCTGCCGTGCCAGCACCTGCGGTTCCCCCAGGCCGCGCGAGACGACGATGGCCCCGGTGATCACCGTGTTCAGCATATCGGCCATCTCGCCCGGATCAACCGGGTCTCGCGGCGGATAGGCCTCGGCAATCGCGGCGAAATGGGCGATGAAACGGTCGCGAAAGGCCAGATTGGCCCTGCGGTTCGCCGCCTTCACTTCGGCGTCGAACAGCCGGTCCTGAAAGATGGCGCTGGCCAGGATGCAGCCGGTATAGCCGCCAGGCAACTCAACATAGCGCTCCGCCACCAGACGCATCATGATCAGCATCTGTTGCAGCGGGTCATCCGACAATTCTGCGGCGCGGGCCTTGATCCCGGACAGCATTTCGCCCTCGTCCAGGATCTGCTGGTCGATCAGCGCACGGGCAAGGGCGTTCTTGTCGGGAAAATGGTAGAAAAAGCCAGCCCGGCTGATGCCGACCGCCGCGGCAATTTCCTCGACCGAAGTGGCCTCGAACCCTTTTTCGATGATGGCGTCATAGGCCGCCGCAAGGATGCGCTGACGCGTCGCGGTCCGGGCAGGGCGCAGGTCAGTTGTCACGGACATTGCTTGACTCGCAGTACAGTAGACGGGCACAGCGTTTTCGGGACTGGCTCAACCTCGCAAGCTACCAGATTGACAATACACGATAAAAATTCAACGGATGGGTGTACCACGGGTCGTCTGGCGTTGGAGGCGCTTTGCCGGCACCCTTGATTTCATCCGAAAACCAAGATTGGAGCCTGCCATGTCGCGCCTTGAAAAGCTATTGAAAGCAGACACGCCCTGGATCGCCGATGCGGGTCTTGAAACGGTGATGATCTTCCTGGAAGGCATCGACTTGCCGCATTTCGCGTCTTTCGTCCTTCTGGACAGCGAAGCGGGTCGGGCGGCGTTGACCAGGTACTTTGACCACTTTGCAGACCTCGCAAGTGCTGCTGGCACCGGCCTTGTTCTCGATACTGCCACATGGCGCGCCAATATGGGTTGGGCCGCAGCGATGGGGATGGATGCGGATGCGATCCGGCAGGCCAACCTGCAGGCGGTCGCCTTCGCCCGCGACTGCCGTGACCGCCATGAAACCGATGCGTTGCCGATCCTGATCAACGGCGTGGTCGGCCCGGCGGGCGACGGCTACCGTATCGACACGGCCCTGACGGCTGCAGAGGCCGAAGAGGTGCACGATCTGCAGATCAAAACGCTGGCATCGGGGGCTGTCGATCTCATATCGGCCGTGACGATGACCTATCCGGCCCAGGCCATCGGCATCGCGCGCGCCGCCCGGCGGCACGGCCTGCCGCATATCCTGTCGTTCACACTGGAAACCGACGGGTGCCTGCCATCGGGTCAGACCCTGCAGGCCGCCATCGCAGAGGTTGACGCGGCCACCGGGGGCAGCCCGCTATTCTACATGGTCAACTGCGCGCACCCGACGCATTTCATCGGCGTCCTTGGCAAGGACTGGGTCAGACGCATCGGCGGCATCCGGGCCAATGCGTCGCGGATGAGCCATGCCGAGCTTGATGACATGACCGAACTGGACGATGGCGATCCGGTTGAGTTCGGACGGCTTTACCGTAATCTGGGTGACCTGTTGCCGAACCTGAGACTGATCGGCGGGTGCTGCGGGTCCGATCACCGCCATGTCGGGGCGGCCTCCGCGCATTTCCACCACCATCACGCGGCCTGACACCGACCCTCGGCAAGCGTTCCAGCGAACAGGGGTTGCAAAACCGGCACAGCGCCAGTAATGCAGCGCCACTTCACAGGTGAGGCTTGGTCCATGCGGGGAGAAATCCCGTCTGGTCCGCCGGTTGCCCCCATCCGGGGGTGAAGACGGTCTCATCAAGGTTCAAACCGGAAAAGGACAAGGCATGGCTCTTCCCGAGTTCACCATGCGTCAGCTGTTGGAAGCTGGCGTTCATTATGGCCACCAGACGGCACGCTGGAACCCCCGCATAGGCGAGTTCATCTACGGCGACCGCAACGGCATCCACATCATCGACCTGACCCAGACTGTGCCGATGCTGGACGCAGCCCTGAAGATCGTGCGCGACACAGTCGCGAAGAACGGTCGCATCCTCTTTGTCGGCACCAAGCGCCAGGCGCAGAAGCCGATCGCCGAAGCGGCGGAAAAATGCGCGCAGTTCTACATGAACCACCGCTGGCTCGGCGGCACGCTGACCAACTGGAAGACCGTCTCGCAGTCGATCCAGCGCCTGAAGCACCTTGATGAGGTGCTGGGGCAGGGCGGCGAAGGCCTGACCAAGAAGGAACGCCTTGGCATGGAACGCGACCAGGCCAAGCTGCAGGCCAGCCTGGGCGGCATCCGCGAGATGGGCGGCACCCCGGACCTGATCTTCATCATCGACGTGGGCAAGGAAGACCTGGCCGTGCAGGAGGCCGGCAAGCTTGGCATCCCGGTCGTCGGGGTCGTCGACACCAACTGCTCGCCC
>JBIJDO010000376.1:0-3333 GCA_044344105.1 Tabrizicola sp. | reverse complement strand
GCTTTCCGAGACCCACCAGGTCTCCCGCACCCCGGTCCGCGAGGCGATCCTCTATCTCGAGGCCCTGGGCCTCGTCCGCCGCCTGCCGCGCAAGGGGGCGGCGATCTTCCGGCCCACGCTGGAGGAGTTCCTGGCGATCCTGGAAGTTCACGCCAAGCTTGAAGGCCAGGCCGCGGGCCTCGCCGCCCGCCGTCTTTCGCGGCAAGGGGCCGAGGACCTGGAAGCCGCCGTCCGCGCCTGCGAGGCGAAGGCCGCGCAAAGCCCGACAGACGACCCGGACGGTTACTACCAGCTGAACCTGGCGTTTCACGCCTGCGTGGCGACCGCTTCGGGCAACGGCGTGCTTCTGGACAGCCTGAAGACCAATGCCCGCCGCCTGCTGGCCTACTACCGCGCCCGTTATCGCTTTCAGGGCGCGATCCCCAAGTCGGCGCAGGAACACCGGGCGATTGCCCGCCTGATCACCGACCGGGACTCAGCCGGGGCCGATGCGATGATGCAGTCCCATGTCCAGTTCGACCAGGTGACCGCGATGGACCTTCTGGCAGCCCTGTCCTAAGCGCGGTCCAAAATTTCTCGCCGAAAAATTCTAGACCGCTGCCTGCTCGAAAAACCGCGCGATCCAGTCCGCAAACCGCGGTCCCTCTGACGCCAAAGCGACAGACCTTCGTGCTGCCTTGCCGATCTCCACCGAAACTTTCGGCGCAAACTCCTCGACCAGAGCGGCCAGAAACTCCGGCGTCATCTCCGGGTGATACTGTGTCGCAAAGACCGCATTGCCAATCCGGTAGCACGCTGCCGGGCACCCCTCGGATCGCCCCACCACCTCCGCCCCCGGCGGCAGCGTCAGAACCTGCTCCCCATGCGCCGCCGCCAGCCGGAACCGCGCCACGGGGTCCATCCACGGGGCAGGGGCGACGACCGTCGTCTCCACCGTCCCCAAGACGAACGGCCCCGGATTGCGGCCCACCACCCCGCCAAGCGCCTTGGCAATCGCCTGATGCCCGAAGCACGCTCCAGCCAGCGGTACCCCTGCGGCAAAGCTCTCCCGAATCAGCGCCATCAGCCGCCCGATCCAGGCATCTTCGTCATGCACCGAGGACGGGCTGCCCCCGATCAGGACCCCGTCAAACCCTTGCAGAGACTCAGGAAACTCCCCTTTCGGCAGATCGAACGCGGTCACCCGCCACTTTGGGCGCACGCCATGAATCAACACCCGGAACTTCTCCACATCCCTCGGATGCCGCGCCGCGAAGGCGCTGTCGTCGGTGTTCGTCGCCAGAACCGCGATATGCATAGAGATTTCCCTTTACATATTTAACATGCGTATCATTATACAATGCGCAGGAAGGAGCAACCCATGACGGTCTGGACCCCCACCGACGACGGTCATGCCGACCTGACCTCGCACGACACCTTCCTTCAAGGCGCCCCGCACAACACCTTCGCCCGCCTCCGTCGCGACGACCCCTGCCACTGGACCGACTACCCGCAAGGCGCCGGCTTCTGGTCTCTCACCCGCCACGACGACATCCTCAAACTCAACGGCCAGCCCGACCTTCTGTCCTCGGCCCGCGGCATCCGGATGGAGGATCAAAGCTACGAGGAATACCTCGCCCGCCGCACCTTCCAGGAGACCGACCCGCCCGAGCACATGATGACCCGGGTGAAGGTGGCGAAAGCCTTCTCCAAACCCGTCATCGCCACATTCGAGCAGTCCATCCGGGATCTCTGCGCCACCATCCTCGACGCGGCCCTCGCCAAGGAAACCTTTGACGCCACAAGGGAAATCGCCCGCGAGCTTCCCATGCGCATGCTGGGCCGCATCGTGGGCCTGCCGGACGCAGACCTGCCTTGGCTGGTCGAAAAGGGCGACGCCCTCATCGCCAACACCGACCCCGATTTCACCCCCCATGTCCTCGACAAGCTCACCACCGACGAATTCCGCATGATGCCCTTCAACTCCCCGGCAGGGGCAGAGCTTTTCGTCTACGCCAAGGACCTGATGGCCCGCAAAGCCGCCTCCGGGGACACCAACGGCGTCCTCCACATGATCCTGCAACCCGGCCACGACGGCCAGGTCATGCCGGAAAACGAGTTTCGCAACTTCTTCTGCCTCGTCGTCGCCGCCGGAAACGACACCACCCGCTACTCCATCGCCGCAGGCCTGCAGGCGCTGGCCCACCAGCCCGAGCTTCTCCCCCTGATCCAGTCCGGCGCCGTGGACGACACCATGGCGGACGAGATCATCCGCTGGGCCAGCCCCACCAGCTACTTCCGTCGCACCGCCACACGCGACTTCGACCTGCACGGCAAGGCGATCAAGGCCGGGGACAAGGTCCTTTACTGGTTCGCCTCCGCCAACCGGGATGAGGCCGCCTTCGACCAGCCCTTCCGCGTCGATCTCGCCCGCACCCCGAACGGGCACCTCGCCTTCGGGCAGGGCGGCCCGCATCTTTGCCTTGGCATGTGGTTGGCCCGGCTGGAGGTGCGCGTGCTGTTCCTGGAACTCGCGAAACGCATCAGATCCATCGAACCGGCGGGAGAGCAGAGATTCCTGCGCTCGAACTTCGTCGCCGGGTTGAAAAGTCTGCCCGTCCGCGTGACGCTGCAATAGAACCAAGGGGGGACTACCGATATGCCCGACCGCCTGCGCGCGATGTTCTGCGACCACCTCAGCCTGATGCGGGGCAAGTACCTCCCCGCGTCGAAGCTGAAATCCGACGGCACCCGCATGGCGCGACCGACCTTCAGCGTGCATTGGGACAAGGACCTGATCCTCGACGCGCCCCATACCAAATGCCGCGAGGGCATCCCGGACATGGAACTGCGCTGGGTGGCCGAAGAAATCCGCGACGGCTGGGAGCCTGACACGAAAGTCGTCACCGGAGACCTATACGACAGCGACGGCGTCCCCCTGTCCCTTTGCCCGCGCGGTGCCCTGAAGCGCGCGGTCAGCGCCTGGAACGCCAAGGGACTGACCCCCAAAGTCGGCATCGAACTGGAGGCCTTCGCCTTCGAGATCGCCGAGGATGGCTCCGTCGCCCCGATGCACGCCCCCGGCGGCATCGTCTACGGCACCGGCCCCTTCGCCGATCCCGCAGGCTTCACCGACGCGATCTGGAACCGGGCCGAGGAAGCGGGCTTCCGCCTCGACCTCATCACCGCTGAATACGACACGCCCCAGTACGAATTCACCCTGGCGCATGACACGGCGGTCAAGGCGGTGGACGAGATGGTCCTCTTCCGCCAGATGGCCCGCGAAGTGGCGCTGGAACACGGTATCCTGTTGACTTTCCTGCCGAAACCGATCCTGGAGAAGGGTGGGTCAGG
>JBIJDO010000131.1:0-7080 GCA_044344105.1 Tabrizicola sp. | reverse complement strand
GATGACCACGACCCCCGAGATCTGCGCAAGCAGCACCTGGTTCGCCAGCACGAAAGTCCCGAAGAACGACGCGGTGAAGCCCAGGAGCAGAAAGATCGTCGACAGGCCCAGCACGAAGAACAGCGCCGGAAGGATCACCCGGCGGCGCGCCACCCCGCCTCCGGTCATCTCGCCCATGCTGATGCCGCCCATATAGGCCAGGTAGGGCGGCACGACCGGCAGCACGCAGGGCGACAGGAAGGACAGCACCCCCCCAAGGAGGGCCACCAGCATCGCGGGCAAGAGGGCAGCGTCGATGATCTCGAATCCGAACATGTCGCACCCCAGATACCCGCTTTCGCCGCTTTCGTCACGCCGGGCCTGCGTCACATAACCGTGGCGCGGCTGTAACCTTGCCGCGGCGCCCCGCCGGCGCTACACCCCCGCGCATGGCGGACTGGGACGAGAGCATCGACTGCGAGGGGCTTCTCTGCCCCCTGCCCGTGCTGCGCGCGCGCAAGCGCCTGCTGTCGCTCGCGTCCGGCACCGTGCTCTGCGTCCGTGCCACCGACCCGATGGCCCTGATCGACCTGCCGCATTTCTGCGCCGAGGCCGGGCACAGCCATCTTGGCACGCAGGCCGACGGCAGCGTCACGCTGCACCTGATCCGCCGGGGCTGAAAGCAAGGCGGGCGGCCGGTCTCCCCGCCGCCCGCCAATGTCCCTTCTCAGCCGGTCACTTACCGCCCGAGCGACCACCACCCCTTGCGCTTGGGCCTGGCCGGTTCGTCCGAAGCCGCCGCCGCACCCGGATCGGGCACCACGGCTTCGGCCTCGGGGGCCGTCGCAGGGTCAGCGGCCGGCACCGGCGCGTCGGCCTTCCTGGCCCGCGATGCGCG
The DNA here is from genome assembly GCA_044344105.1 of Tabrizicola sp. Classification (GTDB taxonomy): domain Bacteria; phylum Pseudomonadota; class Alphaproteobacteria; order Rhodobacterales; family Rhodobacteraceae; genus Tabrizicola. Next base: position 6,203 of record JBIJDO010000131.1, on the reverse strand, counting down.
CGCCTTTGCGGGCTTCGCGGCGGGTTCGTCGGCGTCCGGCGCGGCCGGGGCCTCGGGGACGGGTTCGGCGACCGCCTTCGCGCTGACTTCGGGTGCGGGTGCCGCCTTCGCCCGGCCACCGCGCTTCTTCGCGGCTGGCTTGGCCTCAGCCAGGACCTCGGCTCTAGGTTCCACCGCAGCTTCAACGGCGGGGGCCGCAGCTTCGGTCACCTCGGGCGCGACCTCAGACGAACCGCCCTTGGCCCCCCGCGGCTTGCGCGTGCGCTTCGGCCGGGACGGGGGTGCCGCGTCGGACACCGGAGCTTCGACAGCGACCCCGGCCTCATCGCCGGTCTCACCGTCGGCTTCATCCGCCTCCTCGTCGCCATCCTCTTCAGCACCGGCCTCTGCCGCCGCCGCACCGCCCTCACGCGGGCCGCCCCGCCGCCGCCGCCGCCGCCGCCGCTTCTTGCGGCCCGGGCTGCCATCGCCCTCTGCCGCTGCGGCAGACCCCGGGGTCCCCTCCGCTTCGGCTTCCGCCTCTTCGACCTCGTCCTCGACCAGATCGTCGACCAGGTCGGCATCGTCCTCATCCGCGACCGGCGCACCCATCAGCCCGGCATGGCCCGACACGACCGGCGTCTCCGGCACCGCCCTGAGCGCCGTCTTGAACTTCTCGATGGCGTAGTCCGGGCTGACCAGCATCGGGTCCGCCTCGATCCGGACGCTCATCCCGTAGCGCGCCTCGATCAGCGCCACATGCTCGCGCTTCTGGTTGAAAAGATAGTTCACGATCCCGACCGGCGCCTTCAGCAGCACCTCGCGCGACCGCTTCCGCGTGCCCTCTTCCTCCAGCGCCCGCAGCACGGTCAGCGCCATGCTGTCGTCGCTGCGGATCAGACCCGTGCCATGGCAGTGCGGGCAGGCCTGCGTCGTCGATTCCAGCATTCCCGGCCGCAGCCGCTGGCGGCTCATCTCCAGAAGACCGAACCCGCTGATCCGCCCGACCTGAATCCGCGCGCGATCCGTTTTCAGCTTGTCCTTCAACCGCTTCTCGACCGAGGCGTTGTTCTTGCGCTCCTCCATGTCGATGAAGTCGATGACGATCAGTCCGGCAAGGTCGCGCAGGCGCAACTGCCGCGCGATCTCTTCCGAGGCCTCAAGGTTGGTCTTCAGCGCGGTTTCCTCGATGGACCCCTCTTTCGTGGCCCTCCCCGAGTTCACGTCGATCGCCACCAGCGCCTCGGTGACCCCGATCACGATGTAGCCGCCGGATTTCAGCTGCACCACCGGATTGAACATGCCGCCAAGATAGCCTTCGACCTGGTACTTGGCGAAGAGCGGCGTCGGTTCGGTGTAGCGGATCACCTGCTTCGCGTGGCTTGGCATGATCATCCGCATGAAGTCCTTGGCCGTGCGGTAGCCGCCCTCGCCCTCGACCAGCACCTCGTCGATCTCGCGGCTGTAAAGGTCGCGGATCGAGCGTTTGATCAGATCGCCCTCCTCATAGATCTTGGCCGGCGCGATCGATTTCAGCGTCAGCTCGCGGATCTGCTCCCAGAGCCGCATCAGGTATTCGTAGTCGCGCTTGATCTCGGGCTTGGTGCGCTTGGCCCCCGCCGTCCGGACGATCAGGCCAGCGCCTTCCGGCACCTCCAGCTCGCCCGCGATTTCCTTCAGCTTCTTGCGATCCACCGCATTGGTGATCTTGCGGGAAATCCCGCCGCCCCGCGCGGTGTTCGGCATCAGGACGCAGTAGCGGCCGGCCAGCGACAGATAGGTGGTCAGCGCGGCCCCCTTGTTGCCACGCTCTTCCTTGACGACCTGCACCAGCATGATCTGCCGGACCTTGACCACTTCCTGGATCTTGTAGCGCCGCGCCCGGGGCACGCGCCGGGGCGCGCTGATTTCCTCCGAGACGTCCTCTTCGGCCACCGATTCGATTTCCTCGTCGGTGTCGCTGGCATGGTCGACCGCCCGGTAGCGCGGACCATTGCCGTTCTCGGCGGGATGGTCATGGTCATGGGCTGACGCCTCGTCCTGGTCATGGGCGTGGTCATGGGCGTGGTCATGCGCCTCGACCAGTGCGCCCTCTGCGCCCTCGTCCTCGCCAAGGTCGACGACATCCATCCCGCTCGGCCCTTCGGCCACGGCGTCATCCGTCCTCACCTGCTCGGCCTTCGCCGCAGGCCGGGGCGGACGCCGGCGCGAGCGGCGGTTGTCCTCTTCCTCTTCGGCGCGGGCCAGTGCCCGCTCTTCCTCGATCAGCGCCTTTCGGTCGGCGACCGGGATCTGGTAGTAGTCGGGATGGATCTCGGCAAAGGCCAGAAAGCCATGCCGGTTGCCGCCGTATTCGACGAAGGCCGCCTGCAGCGAGGGTTCAACCCGCGTCACCTTGGCCAGGTAGATGTTTCCGGCAAGCTGGCGTTTGTTTACGGTCTCGAAGTCGAACTCTTCGACCTTGTTTCCGTCGACCACGACCACCCGGGTCTCTTCGGAGTGGGTGGCATCGATAAGCATTTTCTTTGACATGTTGGTCCACTGCGCCCCAAGCGCAACGGTGCCCCTGGCGGACCAGAGGGCGGATCATGACGGACGGGGCGGCTTGTCTGGGCGCGGGCCGGAAGCAGGCACATCAGCCTCCGACCCGACGGGCCGAATGGTCTGCTGCGCAAGGTGCTCCGAAGCCTCATCGCGGTTACAAATTGAAAGGCCGACTGGCCCTTCACCTCTGAAAGCCAACAAATCCATGGACTTGCAGGCAATGTGCACGGCCTTGCGACCGATCCGGCTCCCCGAACGGAACGCAAATCAGTGCATCCGGGCGAAAGGGGAGAGAATTCTTCCGGCAGCAAAACTGCCTTCCGGTAACCCTAGCGGGAAAGCACAACCAAGGGCAATGGCGAATTTCGCGAAGGCGGCTGCCGGGCCGGGGGCCGCGGGCAGAGGCCTGACCGGCCGTTTTCCTGCAAAGGCGCTCCTCGTTCGACTTCGTCTTCTCGTCGCCAGCCGGTCCAGCGATGAGAGACGAAGTCCTCGAAGAGCGGCGGGATCAGGGCGAAGCAAACCCTAAGAAACGCTGAACGCCCGCAGCTAAGCCCTTGATTTCCCGTGTCCCGAAACCCTGCCCACGCGTGGGCAGCCAGGGCTCAGACATACTCCCCCCGGCTCAGGCCGTACTTCGCCATCTTCTCGTTCAGCGTCCGCCGCGGCAGGCACAGCTCCTCCATCACCGCCACGATCGACCCCTTGTGCCGCCGCATCGTGTTGTCGATCAGCATCCTCTCGAAGGCCTCGACATAGTCCTTCAGGGGCTTGCCCTCCGTCGTCAGCGCCGGCCCCGAGGCCTCGTTCTCCGCCATCAGGAGGGACGCAATCGACCCCGACCCCCGCCGGTTCTGCAGCACCGCCCGCTCCGCGATGTTGACCAGTTGCCGCACATTCCCCGGCCAGGGCGCCTGCAGCAGCTGTGCGGCCTCCTGCGCCGTCACCTGCGGTGCGTCGCAGCCGTATTCCTCGGCGAACTGCTCGGACAGCCGGGTGAAGAGCTGCAGGATATCCTCGCCCCGCGTCCGCAAGGGCGGCAAGAGGATCGTCATCGCGCCAAGGCGGTAGAAGAGATCCGGCCGCAGCGTCTGCTCCAGCGTCGTGTCCGGGGCGTGGCTGTTGCAGATCGCGATGATCCGGGTTTCGGGTGGCAGGCCCTGGTCGTTGATGAAGGTCAGAAGCCGCGCCTGCAGGGCGCTTGGCATCGCCTCCACATCCTCGAGACACAGCGTCCCGCCCCGCGCTTCCTCGACCAGCGGCAGGGCCCCGTCCTCGCCCGGCCCGAAGAGCCGCGCGGCCAGCTTGTCCTCGCTCCACGCGGCGCAGGAGATCGCCACGAACTTCTTCGACGCCCGCGGCCCCACCGCGTGCAAAGCATGGGCGACCAGCGTCTTGCCCGTTCCGGTCTCGCCGTCGATCAGGACATGGCTGTCGGCCTGCCCGAGGTCCAGAATATCCTCGCGCAGCCGGTCCATCGCGGGCGACGAGCCGATCAGCTTCTTCATGATGGTCGATCCGTCCGACAGCTCCTTGCGCAGCGCCCGGTTGTCCAGCGTCATCCGCCGCGCCTGGGTCGCCTTCTTCGCAAGTTCGGTCATCCGGTCCGGGTTGAACGGCTTTTCCAGGAAATCGAAGGCCCCGACCCGCATCGCCTCGACCGCCATCGGCACGTCGCCATGCCCGGTGATCATGATCACGGGCAGGCCCGAATCCTGCCCCATCAGCCGTTTCAGGAACGCCATCCCGTCCATGCCCGGCATCTTGATGTCGCTGACCACGACCCCCTGGAAATCCGGCCCGATCACCTTCAGCGCATCCTCGGCGGAGGCATAGGTTTCGGTGTCGAACCCCGACAGGGCCAGCCACTGGCTGATCGACTGCCGCATGTCGGCCTCGTCATCGACGATTGCCACCTTCATTGCGCGGGCCATTCCCACCTCTTCATTCTGCTGCTTCCTGTCTGTTGCCAAGGATTGGCAACTGCATCTCGAACACCGCCCCGCCGCCGTCGCCATTGCGCGCGGTCAGGCGACCGCCAAGGTCGGTCACGATCCCGGACGAGATCGCAAGGCCGAGGCCCACCCCCTCGCCCGGTTTCTTCGTCGTGTAGAACGGCTCGAACAGGTTCTCGAGATCGGTGATCCCGTGCCCGTTGTCGCGCACCGTCAGGGTCGCGGTCTCGCCTGCCGACAGGAGGATGTCGATCTGCGGATCCTCGGTGTCTTTCGTGGCATCCAGGGCATTGCGCAGAAGGTTGATGATCACCTGCTCCAGCCGCAGCCGGTCGGCCATCACCATGACCGCCTGCCGCGGCATCCCCCGGCTGATCTTCACCACACGGGCCTTCAACTGCGGCTCCATCATCGCCAGCGCCGAGGAGACGCAAGCCCGAAGATCAACCTCTTCAAAGGCTTCGCCGCCCTTCCTCGCGTAAGACTTCAACTGCCGGGTGATCGCGCCCATCCGCTCGATCAGGTCGTCCACACGCTGGAAGGACGACAAAGCCTCATCCAGGCGCTTGCGCTGCAGCAAGAGCCGTGCGCCCGCAAGATAGGTCTTCATCGCGGCCAGAGGCTGGTTCAGCTCATCGCTCACCGCCGCCGACATTTCGCCCAGGGCCGCCAGTTTAGACGACTGCGCCAAGGTCAGTTCCGCCACCTCAAGGTCCTTCTTCACCTTCTCGCGTTCGGCAATCGCCCGCTGCAGCCGCGCATTCAGAAGCCGCAGTTCCGCCGACTCGCGCTGGAACGACACCGACCGCGACCAGGCCCGCCGCGACAGAAGATAGAAGGTGAAGGCCATCAGGATCGCAAAGCCCATGATCTCGAGCGCAAGGATGCCGTTCACCTGCTCGCGGACCGACCCGTAGGCGGTGAAGGTCGCCATCTTCCAGCCCCGGAACGGCACCCGCGCCTCGGTCCGCATCACGGCCTCGCCCCGGACATAGGCGTCGGGCGGCTCTTGCGCCCATTCGGCTGTCGCGCGCAACGCCCGGGCGATGGCCGACGGCGGATCGCGCAGGGCAAGCGCCTCGGCCATCGGCAGGCCGCGCCAGCGCGGTTCGGTCGACAGGACCACGGTGCCCGCGCTGTCGGTGACCATGATCGCGTCCTGCAATCCGGCCCAGGCCCGTTCGTATTTCATCAGATCGACCGAGACGACGATCACCCCAAGCGCCTTGCCGTCCCCCATGACCGCCCGCGAGTAGGTGAAGTCGAAGCCGCCCGCCTCGCGCTGGACCGCCGAAAAGACCGTGTCCATCGCCCGCTGGGCATCGACGAAATAGGCCTCGTTGCGATAGCTGGTGCCAAGGACGTTGCGGTTGGTCGCGCCGACCACCCGACCATCGCTGTCCACCAGCCGGATCGAGGCCACCCCGATCTGGCCTTGCAGATCGATCAGCTTGGCCGACGTGGCCGAGAAATTGCCGTCGCGCAGCGCAGCAATGAGATCGGGGTCAGTGGCCAGGAGCAGCGGCACGACCGAGGTGCGCTGCAGTTCGGCCATCAGGTTCCCGGTGTACAGCGCCAGCCGAAGTTCGGCCCGGTTGCGGGTGTCGGCGGTGTAGCGGTCGGTCAGCAGCCGGTTCGACACCAGCACCACCCCAATCGCCAGAAGCACCAGCAGCACCACGACAAGCTTCGCACGCCAGGGAAGGCCCGGCGCCGGAGGCGAAC
>JBIJDO010000395.1:0-3066 GCA_044344105.1 Tabrizicola sp. | reverse complement strand
GAGTAGGGCCCGCCCGGCAAGGCCTCAAGCCGATGGGGATCAGGCCAGCGCCATCCCGCGCATGATCGAAGCAAAGAGCGGAGCGCCGTCCACGCCCCCAAGTGCCGCGTCCGACGCACGTTCGGGATGCGGCATCATGCCAAGGACGCGGCGGTTTTCCGACAGCACCCCGGCAATGTCGGCCATGCTGCCGTTGGGGTTCTGCGCATAGGTAAAGGCGATCCGGTCTTCCGCCCTCAGGCGGGCCAGACCCTCGGCATCGATGGTGTAGTTGCCATCGTGATGCGCGATCGGAATGCGGATGTCCTGGCCCGTGGCATAGGCGCTGGTAAAGTCCGACCGCGTGGTGGCGACCTTCAGGACCACGGTGCGGCAGACGAATTTCAGCGTCGCGTTGCGCATCAGGACACCGGGCAGCAGACCCATTTCGGTCAGCACCTGGAAGCCGTTGCAGATGCCCAGGACATGACCGCCGCGGCCCGCATGCGCCCGGATCGCGGCCGAGATCGGCGACTGCGCGGCTATCGCGCCGCAGCGCAGGTAGTCGCCGAAGGAAAACCCGCCGGGCACGCCCACCACATCCACGTCGGCGGGAAGGTCGGTGTCCTTGTGCCAGACCCGCGCCACCTGGAACCCGGCACGTTCGAAGGCCACGGCAAGGTCGCGGTCGCAGTTCGAGCCGGGAAACGTGACGACGGCGGCTTTCATGGCGGGACCCCCAGGGTTCGGATGCCGACGGGATAGCCGAAACCGCGGTCAAGGACCAGAGCTTGCGCCCCTCGCCGGGCGGGTTAGGATCGCGACATGCCGGACAGCCCTGCCCTTTCCGACCTTCGCGCGCTTTTCGCGGACCGTCTGTCCACCGCACAGGCCGTTCTGGCCGAGCACGGGCAAAGCGAAAGCCTGGTGACGGCGGGCCTGCCCGACGCCGTGGTCTTCCCGCGCGCGACCGAAGAGGTGGCGGCGCTGGCGCGCTGGTCCACCGCGCATCGTGTGCCGCTGATCGGCTGGGGGGCCGGAACCTCGCTGGAAGGCCATGCGCTGGCGCTGGCGGGGGGCGTGGCGGTGGATTTCCGCGACATGGCCGACGTGCTGGAGGTCCGCCCCGAGGATCGTCTGGTCCGCGTGCAGCCGGGGCTCACCCGCGAGGCGCTGAATGCCGGGCTGCGCGCGACCGGCCTGATGTTCCCGGTCGATCCCGGCGCGAATGCGTCGTTGGGCGGCATGGCGGCAACGCGGGCCTCCGGGACGACGGCCGTGCGCTACGGCACGATGCGCGACAACGTCCGCGGGCTGACGGTTGTCCTCGCGGACGGTCGGGTGATCCGCACCGGGACTGCGGCGGCCAAGTCCTCGGCGGGCTATGACCTGACCGCGCTCTTCGTCGGCTCGGAAGGCACCCTGGGCCTGATCACCGAACTGACCCTGCGCCTTGTCGGCCAGCCCGAGGCCGTGCTGACCGCCGTCGCGGCCTTCCCGTCGGTCGGTGCCGCCGTCGACTGCGTGATGGCGGTGATGCAGATGGGCCTCACGCCCGCGCGGATCGAGTTTCTGGACGAGGCCACGGTCGCGGCCTGCAACGCCTATTCCCGGCTGTCCCTGCCGCCTGCCCCGCAGCTTCTGGTCGAGTTTCACGGCCATCCCGAAGGCCTTGCCGAGGATGTCCGCCGCTTCCGCGCCCTCGCGACCGGGTTCGGGGCAAAGGGTCTTGACTGGGCCGAACGGCAAGAGGACCGCAGCCGCCTCTGGGCTGCGCGCCATGCCGCCTACCGGGCGATCCTCGCTTCGCGTCCGGGAGCGAAAGCGGTCGTCACCGATGTCTGCGTGCCGATCTCGCGCCTGGCCGAAGCGGTCGGGGAAACCCGCGCCGACATCGCGGCCTCGGGCATTCCCGGCCCGATCCTCGGCCATGTCGGCGACGGCAACTTCCACGCGATCCTGATGGTCGATCCGGCTTCCGCGGCCGAAGCCGACACCGCCAAGGCGCTGGCCACGCGCATGGCAGAACGGTCGCTGCGGCTTGGCGGCACGATCACCGGCGAGCATGGCGTGGGGTTCGGAAAACTCGGCCTGATGGCGGCCGAGCATGGTGACGCCTGGCAGGTCATGGGCAGCCTGAAGCGCGCCCTTGACCCCTTGAACCTGATGAACCCCGGCAAGCTGGTGCCGGTTCAGCCCTGATCAGAGATCAAAGCTCGACCGGCGGAACAGGCCGTTCTCGACCTCGCGCTGGCGCCGCTCAAGGTCGATCCGCGACACCGAGGCGTCCAGATAGGCGCGCTCGACTTCGGCGATGCGCGGAAAGGCATTGCCGGAAATCAGGGACTTGAACAGGTTGAACATGGTGATGTCCTTTCTTCTTGCTCAGAAGATAGGATGCCGCAGCGCAGCATTGTAGAGATGCTTCCGAAGGGCAGTCATGCGCCAGACGCAAGGGTCGCCCCAGATTTGCCCTAACCTTGGGCAGTGCCGCCTAGCCTTGCAGCAAAGCCCGCGCAGCCGCCCGCGCCGCTTCGGTCACGGTGTCGCCGGACAGCATCCGGGCGATTTCCTCGATGCGCGCGCCGGCATCCAGCACCGTGACGGCCGACAGGGTCTCTTCCGCCTCCACCCGCTTTTCCACCCGCCAGTGCCGCGCGCCGAAGGCCGCGACCTGGGGCGAATGCGTGACGACCAGCACCTGCGCGCCGGTGGCCAGCGCCCGCAGCCGCCGCCCGACGGCATCCGCCGTCGCCCCGCCGACGCCCCGGTCGATCTCGTCGAAGATCAGCGTCAGACCCGGGCTGTCGCCGGTCAGGCAGACTTTCAGCGCCAGAAGGAAGCGCGAAAGCTCCCCGCCCGAGGCGATGCGGTTCAAAGGCCCGGCAGGCGCGCCCGGATTGGTGGCGACGGTGAAGGTCACCGCATCCACGCCGTCGGGCCCCGGCTCGCCCGCCGTGATTTCGGTCGTAAAGACCGCGCGTTCCATCTTCAGCGGCGCAAGCTCTGCCGCCATCGCCGCATCCAGCCGCCGGGCCGCCGTGCCCCGCGCCGCCGTCACCCGCGCGGCTTCGGCCGCATATGCCG